>DATNIT010000153.1:0-26217 GCA_035604335.1 Allostellaceae bacterium
CCGGGAAGCATTCCGACTAGAGAGGACGGGTCGGCGGATCGCTGATCGTGTGAACGCCGCTCTGAAATACGCGGGCCGTGAGGGTGCAATAGTCCAGGAGGGTAACTTTTGGTCGCCGCGCGATATCCCGAGCACGCTTCCTCGGTGTCGGCGCAACGCGTCTTCCTCCCTTCGCCGGCCGGACAGAATACCGCCGATCGAGTGTCGCTTGGCAATCGGCGCCGTTCTGAAAGCTTGTGTCGCTGCCTCCAAAGCAGAACTCACAGTGGAGGTTGCGCGGCACCTTGGCTTCGATCGCACGGGGAATGAACTGGACACTTTTATCTCGGAACAGATTGATTCGATGGTGATTTCTGGCGATCTCGTTGGCGGCAACCTTCGGCTTGAGTTGAACCGAAGTCCCCAGTAGGGCGCGTCAGCTCATCCACGGCACGCTACGCAGAGAGCACCTCCTCGAACGGGAACGTCGAGAGCAGTTTCGATCCGTTGCTGGTGATCAGCACCTGCTGCTCGAGCTTGACGCCCTCGCGGCCGCCTTCCTCGCCGATGTAGCTCTCCACGCAGATGGTCATGCCCGGCTGCAGCTCGCCGTCGTAGGCGCTGCGTTCGCGATCCTGGATGTGGGTGATCTTGGGCCACTCGTCGCAGAGGCCCACGCCATGCGCGACGCAGGAGTACCGGTTCTTCACGAAGGCGTTCGGGATCCGCCAGGCGAGATCGCTCGCCTCGCGGAAATTGAGTCCCGGCCGCATCAGGCGCTCGACGTTGTGATGGATCTGGTCGAGCGCCAGGCCGTAGAGCCGGCGCTGCTCGTCGGTGGGCTTCCCCGGCCCGCAGAAGAACGTACGGGAAATGTCGGCGCAGTAGCCGAAGGGGCCGATCAGGTCGGTGTCGAAGCTCACGAGATCGCCCGGCCGAATCAGCCGGTCGCCGCACTCCTGGAACCACGGGTTCGTGCGCTCGCCCGAGGACAGGATCCGCGTCTCGATCCACTCGCCGCCGAGCCGGATGTTGGTCTCGTGCAGGATCGCCCAGAGCTCGTTCTCGGTCATGCCGGGCCGAAGGCTCTCGTGCATGCGCGCCATGCCGGCCTCGCAGACCGCGAGCGACTGCACTATGCAGCCGATCTCGTCCTCGGACTTGATGGCGCGCGCGAGCTCGCAGGGCCCTTGCCCGTCGAGGATCTCGATGCCGAGCGCCTCGAGCGCGTGGGTCCCCGGCGGGTCCAGCTTGTCGACGGCGAGGCGTTTGCCGCCGCGGCACTGCGTGGCGAAGACATCCGCGATCTCCGCGGCCCAGGTCTTCGCCTTCTCCTCGAGGCGGCTTCCCGCGCCGAAGTAATAGATGCTGCGCGCCGGCCGCGTCTCCCCGATAGTCTCGAGACCGGCCGACAAGTGCTCGCAGTTGTGGAAGTCCCAGAGGATCGCCTTGCCCTCCGCGGGCACGAAGCAGTAGCGCGCGGGCGAGGTGTGCGATGTCCAGACCGACATGTTCCGGCTGCCGGTGGCGTAGCGGATGTTCATGGGATCACTGAGCAGCGCCGCCGGGCAATCCATCCGCTTGAGCTCGGCCTGGAAGCGGCCGAGGCGATAGGCGCGCAGCCGCAGCATGTCGATCTGCCGCTCGTTGTCCTTGACGCCCGCGCTCGCCCAGCCGGGCGCGAGGCGCCTCTCCTGCATGTCGCTCATCCGAATGCTCCCCTGCTGGCTCAGCCGCGCAGCTGCTTTGCGAATTGCATGTTGCGGGCGCGCAACCCCTTGGCCTTGCCGAAAACGTAGTGCTTCGACATGTCCGGCGAGTATTTGCTCGCGGGCGGATGACGGCCCAGCGCCTCCGCCAGCGCGCGGATGTGATGCGGTCCCGCGCCACAGCACACGCCCAGGTATTTGATGCCCATCGCGTAGGCTGCCTTCCCGAACTCCGCGATCTCGTACCGATTGCAGGTGAAGGGATCGAGCGCGATCGGGAACGGACGATCGTCGGGGATGCAGTCGCACTGCTTGTCGTGCAGCGACTGGAAAGTCGGCTGCTTGGGCGTGGTCCGGTACGGCACGGGCAGCGCCGCCACGTGGCAGCTGACCGCGCGGCGGATCCGCTTGAGAAGCGGCAGCATGGTGCGAGGGCCACGCGAGCAATTGAGGCCGACCACGTCGGCGCCGCCGTCCTCCAGGCGCTTCATGGCGTCGACGGGGTCCCAACCCTCGCGCGTGAGCCCGTCGGTCAGTATGGCCATGGTGATGACCGCCGGCTGCTTCGCGGCCTTGATCGCCTCCAAGGCGATCAGCGCCTCGCCGCCGTGGGAATAGGTCTCGCCGACGATGAAATCGACGCCGGCGTCGACCGCCCAGCCGATCTGCTCGTCGAACATCTTTCGCGACGCTTTATGGGTCGCGGCGTCTTCGGGCGCGTAGGTGGTGGTGTTGCAGATGTTGCCCGCGAGCAGAGTGCCGGTCGCCTTCGCGACTTTCTTGGCGATCTTGAGCGCGGTGCGGTTCATCGGCGCGAGATCCTTCTCGCGGCCGATCAGCCGCAACTTCGCGCGATGACCGTAATAGGTGAAGGCCTCCACCACGTCGGAACCCGCGCGCACGAACTCGGTGTGCAGTTGCTCCACCAGCTCGGGATGCTCGAGCACGACCTCCGGCACGAAAGCGCCGGCTTGGAGGTAGCCGCGCCGCTCGAACTCGAACAGATAGCCCTCGGCGCAGATCACCGCGCCCTTGTCGAGCCGCCTCAGCAGCTCCGGCTTCGACGCCGACTTGCCCTTCGCCCGACCGCGCGCCGTCATCGACCATTCCCTCCCGTTGAAACTCGCTCGCCACAGCAAATACCAAGAACGCGGATGCCGCAACCGCGCGCGGATCGCCTCTCCGGCTCGGCTTGTGCCACGCCGCAATCGATGCTGATATCGCGGAAGCAGCAAGCGGGGGAGGCGAGCCATGGGGTGGATGTCGCGGCCGGCGGTTCTGGCGATCGGCGTCGCCTTGCTGTGGGCGAGCGCAGGACCAGCGGAGGCGAAGAGCCTGCGCCTCAACATTACCGCCGATCCCTCGCAGATGGACCCTATTACGGAGTCCGAGCTGATCGCGGGCGACATCATCAGAAACATGTACGAGGACCTCGCCGGCATCGACAAAGACGGGAAGGTAATTCCGGTCCTTGCCACGGAATGGCAAGCGATCGACGGCGGCAAGACCTGGCGATTCAAGCTGCGCCAGGGCGTCAAGTTCCACAGCGGGCGAGAGCTCAAGGCGGCGGACGTCAAGCGCTCCTTCGAGGCGCTGCTGACGCCGGCGCTCAAGCCCGGCGCGAGCCAGGTCTATCTCAAGGACATCGTCGGCGCGAAAGAGATGCTCGACGGCAAGGCGACGGAGCTCGTGGGCGTGAAGGTCGTGGACGACGCCACCGTCGAGATCACCTTCACGAAGCCCGACGTGCTCTTCCCGATCTATCCCGTGCGGATTTTCGACGCCGACGTGCTGAGCCACGGCACGGACTGGTTCTTGAGGGAGTCGGCGGGAACCGGCCCGTTCCAGTTTGTGGAATGGAAGCGCGGCGAGAATGTCCGCCTGAAGGCGTTCCCGGGCTACTGGGGCGGCGCGCCCAAGATTGACGAGGTCGTGTTCCTGGTGGTGCCCAACATCGAGACCTCGCTCTCGCTCTACGAGACCAAGGGGCTCGACCTCGTCGAGGTGCCGCCGAGCGGGACCCGCGCAGTGCTCAAAGACCCGCGCTACGACGGCCAGACGATTCAAGTGCCGGCGGCCCAGATCACCTACCTCGGCATGAACCAGAACCTCTACGCGCCCTTCAAGGACAAGCGCATCCGCGAGGCGATCAGCCTGGCGGTCGACCGCGACGGCTTCGTGAAGGGAATCCTGGGCGGCGCGGGCCTACCGCTCTACGGCTCGATCACGCCGGGTGTCGCGGGTTACGCGCCGGTACCGAAAATCTCCTACGACCCCGAGCGCGCCAAGAAACTCCTTGCCGAGGCCGGCTTTCCCGGCGGCAAAGGACTACCGCCGATCGACATCCAGGCCACTCCCGTCGAGAAGGATTCTCTCGCGGCGCTGGCCGACCAGTTCAACAAGGTGCTGGGCATGGAGGTCAACGTGAAGATCGTAGAACGCGCGACCTACATCAAGCAATTGAACGCCGGCGAGGTTGCGTTCTTCCCCTGGGGCTGGACCGCCGACTATCCCGACGCGCTCTATTTCCTCTCGCAGCTTTGGGATTCCCGCAGCCCCTATGACCGCGTCAGATGGAAGAACGAGGACTACAACAAGCTGATCGACCAGGCGCAGGGCGAGCCCAACGCCGAGGCGCGCTACAAAATCTACGCGCAGGCTGAGAAGATCATCCTCGACGACGTTGGCATGGCGCCGCTCTACACCCGCACGCAAATCTGGCTGAAGCGGCCCACCGTCAAGAACGTCGACCTGACGCCGTTCCGCATGCTCCCCTACGCGAAGGTGGAGATGGAGTGAGGGGCGCCGTGCCCTAGCGCCTTGTTCGCCTACATCGCACGACGAATTGCCGAGCTCGTTTTCGTCCTAGCGGCGGTGCTCGTCCTCGCCTTCGCCGCGACCCGGCTCATGCCGGGGGACCCCATCGGAGCGATGCTGAGCGACCGCTCGGGGGACGCGGCGCTGGAGCAGCGATTGCGGGCCGCATATGGCCTCGATGCGCCCGTCCTCGAGCAGTTCGCGACCTATGTTCGCGGCGTCGTCCGCGGCGAGTTCGGTCTCTCCTATCGCTTCGTCGGCGTACCCGTGGTGGACGTGCTGCGTGACAGCCTCCGCATCAGCCCCTTGCTGGCGCTCTCCGCGCTTCTGATCGCCGTGCCGCTCGGCGTGACGGCGGGTGCGTTGGCGGCGCTGCGCCACAACCGATGGGCCGACACCTCGATCATGGCGGTGATGATCGCCGGCATCTCCGTGCCGAATTTCGCGAGCGCGGCGTTCCTGGTCTACCTGCTGGCCGTGCGCCTCAACGCCTTGCCGGTGGCGGGCTGGGGCACCGCGCGGCAGGCGGTGTTGCCAGTGATCGTGCTGGCCCTGCAGCCTACCGCCTACATCGCGCGGCTCGCCCGCGCCTTCATGCTGGAGGTTTTGGCCCAGGACTACATCCGCACGGCCCGCGCCAAGGGCATGCGCGAGCGTATCGTGATCCTCCGGCATGCGCTGCCGAACATCCTGGTGCCGCTCCTCACCACCATCGGCGTCATCTTCGGTACGCTGCTCACCGCCACCTTCGTGGTCGAGACTATCTTCAACATTCCCGGCCTCGGTCGGCAGGCGATCCAGGCGATCTTCGCCCGCGACTACCCCGTCACGACAGCGGTGCTGCTGCTCTTCACCTTCTTCTATGCCGGGATCAATCTCGTGGTCGACCTGCTCTATGGCGTGATCGACCCGCGCATCCGGCTGGAACGCCGCCGATGAGCACGATCGAGATCGTCCCCGAGCAGGAGCGCGGCGAGTTCCGGCGGCGCTTCCTGCGCAACCAAAACGCCGTGATCGGCGGCGCCCTCGTGGCTGTCGCCGTGCTGACCGCGCTGTTCGCGACCTCGCTCGCGCCGCATTCCTACACCGAGACCAATATGCTCCTGGTCTGGGGCGAGCCCGATGCGGCGCATCCGCTCGGCCTCGACTCTCTCGGTCGCGACATCCTGAGCCGTATCCTCATAGGCGCGCGGGTCTCGCTGGGCGTCGCCGCGGCGGTGCTGACGCTCACGCTGGCGCTCGGCACCGCGATCGGCATGGCGGCCGCCTATTTCGGCGGTTGGATCGACACCGTCGCGATGCGCGTCGCCGACATCATCCTGGCCTTCCCCGAGCTGATCTTCGCGATCCTGCTCGCGGCGGTGCTGGGACCCGGCATTCTCACCGTCGTGTTGGCGCTCGCGATCACGTGGTGGCCGGGCGTGGCGCGTCTTGCGCGCTCGCTGGTCCTCGGCCTGCGGCACGAGGCCTTCGTCGAGGCCGCCGTGGCGAGCGGCACGCGGCCCGCCGCGATCCTGCTGCGGCATTTCCTGCCGAACATCGTGGCGCCCTTGATCGTACGGGCCTCGATCGGGGTCGGCTTCATCATCACCGCCGAGGCGACCTTGAGCTTCCTCGGCCTTGGCGTGCAGGAGCCGACGCCGAGCTGGGGCGGCATGATCCGCGACGGACTCACGGTGATGCGCACCGACCCCTACCTCGCGATATCCGCGAGCGCCGTTCTGGGCATCACGATCCTCGGGTTCAACCTGCTCGGCGATGGGCTCCGAGACCTGCTCGATCCGCGCGCGAGGGACCGATGAGCCTGCTCGAAGTCGAGGACCTCGCGGTTTCCTTCGCACGCGCGGGCCGGCGCGTACGGGTGCTCGACGGAGTCTCCTTCGCCATCGAGCCGGCGGAGATTCTCGGCGTGGTCGGCGAGAGCGGATCGGGCAAGACCGTGACCGCCCTTGCCCTGACCCGGCTCCTGGGCGAGCAAGGCACGATCGAGCGGGGGCGGATCGTGCTCGACGGCCGCGATCTCGCCGCGCTCTCGGCGGATCAGATGACGGCGGTGCGCGGGCGCGACCTCGCGATGATTTTTCAGGAGCCGATGACCTCCCTCAATCCGCTGCTGAAGGTGGGGTTCCAGGTGGCGGAGGTCCTGACAGAGCACCTCGGCCTCGATCGCGCGGAGGCGATGAGCCGGGCTATCGTGCTGCTCGACCAGGTCGGCATCGCCGACGCCCACCGCCGGGCCGAGGCCTATCCGCATCAGCTGTCCGGCGGTATGCGGCAGCGCGTCATGATCGCGATGGCACTCGCCTGCAAGCCCAAGCTGCTCATCGCCGACGAGCCCACCACTGCGCTCGACGTCACCATCCAGGCGCAGATCCTCGCGCTGTTGCGGGATCTGCGCGATCGCACGGGCGCCGCGATCCTGCTGATCACGCACGACCTCGGTGTGATCGCGGAGACCGTCGACCGCGTGCTGGTGATGTACGCGGGCGAGATCGTCGAGGAGGCGCCGGTTGAGCGCCTGTTCGCGGCGCCCGCGCATCCCTATACGCGGCTCCTGCTGCGCTCGATCCCGTCGGTGGACGCGAAGCGACCCACTCTCGACGCCATCGCCGGCGCGCCCCCCTCGCCCACGCGGTTTCCCAGCGGATGCCGGTTTCACCCGCGCTGCCCTCTGAGAACCGGATCCTGCGCCGAGAAAGCACCTCCAAGGGAACCGGCGCCGGGCGGTGGTATCGTGCGATGCTGGCGAGCGGCCGATGTGCAGCAGATCGAGGCGCGTGCGTCATGAGCCCGGCACTCCTGGAGATAGATGGCGTCAGCCGCGACTTCGCTGCCGGCGCGCGCGGGCGTGCTCGCGTGCGCGCCGTCGACGAGGTGACACTCGCGCTGCAGCCGGGCGAAACCCTCGGCCTCGTCGGCGAGAGCGGCTGCGGCAAGACCACGCTGGCCCGCCTAGCCCTCAGGCTCCTCGAGCCCAGCGCCGGCCGCATCCGCTTCGAAGGGCGCGATATCAGCCACCTTCCGGAACGGAAGCTGCGGCCGTTGCGCCGGCGCTTCCAGGCGATCTTTCAAGACCCGTTTTCGTCGCTCAACCCGCGGATGCGGGTCGGCGAGATCGTGACGGAGCCGCTGCGGAACTTCGGCGTCGGCGCCTCGGAGCGACGGCGGCGGGCCGCCGAACTCCTGGACACCGTCGGTTTGCCCGCCGACGCCGCCCGCCGGTATCCCCACGCCTTCAGCGGCGGCCAACGCCAGCGCATCGGCATCGCCCGCGCCCTCGCCCTTGAGCCGCGCCTCATCGTCTGCGACGAAGCGGTGTCGGCGCTCGACGTTTCCGTGCAGGCGCAGATCCTGAACCTGCTGGCCGACCTGCAGCGCCGCCTCGACCTCGCGCTGCTGTTCATCTCGCACAACCTCGCGGTGGTGCGTCACGTAAGCCATCGCGTTGCCGTCATGTACCTGGGCCGCCTGATCGAGCTGGCCGACGAGCCCGCGATCTTCGCGCGGCCGCTGCATCCCTATACGCAGGCGCTGCTGGCCGCGGTGCCCCAGCCGGACCCTCGGCGGCGCGCGCGCCAATCGGCTCCGCCCGGGGAGGTTCCGAGCCCGATCGATCCACCTTCCGGCTGTCATTTCCATCCGCGATGCCCACGCGCAGCGGCGGAGTGTCGGGCATCCGTGCCCGAGTTCCGCGAGGCCGAGCCCGGCCGGTGGGTACGCTGTCATTTCCCTGGGTGAGCCATATCATGATTGTCGAGCGGACGAACTACTACGCGAAACCGGGCCTCGCCGAGCATGTGCTGGCAATGCGGCGGCGCGCGTCTCTGGTGCGGATCGCGCTCGGACTGCCCGCCGGCAAGATCCGGGCGAAGGCGGGCGGCGATGGACCCGACGTGAGCTGGGAATGTGCCTTCGCCGGGGAAGCCGAGCACGCCGCCGATCTGGCGGCGCGCGCCAACAGCTCCGACTTCGAGACCGTACGCAAGGATATGCGCGCGGCCATCGAGCGCTTTGAGCGCTGCGTCGAACGCGATATCGGCATGGGCGAGGCGCATTGGAGCGGCGACCATGATTTGATCGATCTCGCGATCATGCCGGAGGAGAGTCGATTTCGCAGCGGCGAGCTGGACCTCTTGGGCTATCTCTATCGGCCGCCAGGCCCGGGGCCCTTTCCCTGCATGATCACCAACCACGGCAGCGGCATCACGCAGGGAACTCAGGACGTCTGCCGACCGGGCACCGCGGCGCTGCTCATGAGCTGGGGCATCGCGTCGTTCCTGCCGCATCGACGCGGCTACGGCAATTCGCCGGGCCGGCCCTGGCGCACGGAGGTCACCGCCGAGTTCGGCACCGACGAGTACGATGCCCAGCTGGTCCGGCGGCTCGACCACGAGGCCGATGACGTCGTGGCGGCGCTGCACATGCTGCTCACGAATCCGGACATCGTGCCCGAGCATATCGGCGTCATGGGCAGCTCCTTCGGAGGCGTCACCACGCTGCTCTCCGCCGCCAAGACCGATCGCTTTCGCTGCGCCGTCGAGTTCGCGGGCGCGGCGATGAATTGGGAGCGCACGCCCACGCTGCGCGCGCGCATGTTGGCGGCGGCAAAGGGATTGAGCCACCCCATCTTCTTCATCCAGGCCGCCAACGACTACAGCATCAGCCCCACGCTGGCGCTCGCCCAGTCGCTCGAGGGTACGGGCAAAATCGTGGAATCCCGGATTTATCCGCAATGGGGGCTGACGCGCGAGGAAGGCCACCTCTTCGAGAGCCGGGGCTCGCAGGTCTGGGGCGCCGACGTGCGCCGGTTCCTGGAGCGCTGGCTGTGACCGGCGCCTGGATCGAGGACCTGACCTGGCCCGAGGTTGACACCCGCCTCAAGGCGGGCGCCGTGGTCCTGGTGCCGGTCGGCGCGATCGCCAAGGAGCACGGTCACCATCTTCCCATGAAGACGGATTGGTTGGTGGCGCGCGAGCTCGTGACGCGCGTGGCGGCGGCGCTGCCGGTACTGGTGGCTCCCGTGGTGTCTCACGGGTACTACCCCGCCTTCACGCGCTATCCCGGCAGCCAACACCTCTCCGCCGAGACGTTCTCGGCGGTGATGCGGGAGCTCCTGGCGAAGCTCATCGCCGACGGCGCGCGCCGCATCGCGGTGCTCAACACTGGCGTCTCGACCGAGGAACCACTGCAGATCGTCGTGCGCGACCTGCTCGCCGAGACCGGCGTGCGCGTCGCCGTCGCGGATATTCGTCAACTCGGCACCGTCATGCGCACGAGTGGCGGCCAAAAGCTCGGCGGGCACGGCGACGAGTGGGAAACCTCGACCATCCTCGCGATCGAGCCGGGCCTGGTGCGCATGGACCGCGCCACCGAGGATTACGGCGCCATGCTCTCGGAGCCCAAGACCGTCTTTCGGCGACCGACCCGCTTCAGCGGCGATCCCGCGAGCGGGCCGGACTACAGCAAGACCGGCGTGCGCGGCGATCCCACGCTGGCCACCGCGGAGAAGGGCCGCGCGCTGCTCGCGGAGATGGCGCGGGAGCTGATCGAGGGCCTGGTCGCTCTTTACCCCGATATGAAGGCCTGAGTCTCATGCCGCGCCTCGCTTTGCCCGAAAGTTGGGACGAGGAGACCGACGTCGCCGTGGTCGGCTGCGGCTACGCCGGCGCGGTCGCGGCGATCGCCGCGCACGACGCGGGCACTCGCGTGACCCTGGTCGAGAAGATGCGTCAGCCCGGCGGCATCTCCGTCTGCTCGGCGGGCGGCGTGCGGGTCGCGGACGACGCGGAGGCGGCTTTCGCCTATCTCCGCGAGACCAACGGCGCGACCGCGCCCGACGCTCTCTTGCGGACGCTGGCAAAGGGCATGACCGAGGTCGAGGAGTTCGTGTGCACGCTCGGCCGCGAGAGCAATGCCGTGATATCGCGCCGCAAGGCCGCGGGCAATTACCCCTTCGCCGGCCATCGCACCTTCGGCTTCGTCTATGTCGACGACGTGCCCGGCGCCGATCCTGCGCGCCTCTATCCGCACGTGCGAGGCTCGCGCGCGGGCGCCTTGCTGTTTCATGTATTGCAGGACAACCTGCGGCGACGCGGCATCGACGTCCGTACGGAGACGCCGGCGCGTCGGCTCCTCGCGGACGCCGCTGGCGCCGTGCGCGGCATCCAGGTCGAGACCGGCGGACGCCTCCGCTCGATCCGCGCGCGGCACTGCGTGATCCTGGCGAGCGGCGGCTTCGAGGCCGACTCGGAGATGCAGGCACAGTTCTGGCAAGGCAAGCCGGTGCTCTCCGCCGCGGTCAATGGGAATACCGGCGATGGCATCCGGATGGCGCAGGAGCTTGGTGCGGATCTCTGGCATATGTGGCACTACCACGGCTCCTATGGTTTCCGGCATCCCGATCCTGCCTACCCCTACGGCGTCCGTACGAAGCGACTGCCGGACTGGCTGCCTGGGGAGGGGCCGCGCGGCGACGTCGTGATGAGCTGGATCGTGGTCGACCGCGCGGGACGCCGGTTCATGAACGAGTATCCGCCTTACCTGCAGGATACCGGCGCGCGGGCGCTCGAGCCCTACGACGCCGACCGCCAGCGCTACGGCCGGATTCCCTGCTGGCTTGTCACGGACGAAGCCGGGCGCAAGCGCTATCCACTGGGGCGGCCGACCTACAACGACCCCGCCGTGAGCTTCGACTGGAGTGCCGACAATGCCGCGGAGATCGAGCTCGGCATTCTCCGGCGCGCGGAGAGCGTGGCGGAGCTGGCACGGTCAATGGACGTCGACGCCGGCATGCTCGGCGATACCATCGCACGCTGGAACCGAGCGTGCGCCTGCGAGGAGGACCCGGACTTCGGCCGTCCGCCCAGCAGTATGATGGCGATCGCGGAGCCGCCATTCTACGCGGCGCAACTCTGGCCGGTCGTATCCAACACCCAAGGCGGCCCGCGGCACGACGAAGCTCAGCGCGTGATCGGCGCGTTCGGCGCGCCGATCCCGCGGCTCTACGCGGCGGGCGAGCTCGGCAGCGCCTTCGGACACCTCTATATGTCCGGCGGCAACCTCGCCGAATGCTTCATCGGTGGGCGCATCGCGGGCCGGGAGGCCGCTCGAGAAGCCCCGCAATGATTGTTGGAGAGCGCTCATGAAAGCCGTTGTCTTCCATGCCCACGGTCCTCTGGAAAATATCCGCGTCGAGGACATTCCAGCGCCGCAACCCGCGCCCGGCGAGTGCCTCGTGCGCGTACGCGCCGTCAGCCTCAATGGCTTCGACCCCATGATCCTCCGCGGCATTCCCGGCCTCCGGACACCCATGCCGATGATTCCCGGCGCCGACGTCGCCGGCGAGATCGTGGAGCTCGGCTCGGACGTCGACCGCGCGCGCTGGAAGGTCGGCGACCGCGTCGCCGTGATCCCGAACCGGAAACCCTCCGGCATGATGGGCGAGACGCTCCGCGGCGGCGCCTGCGAGCTCATGGCGATCGCGCCGGAGTGGCTGCTGCCGATGCCAGACAAGGTCACGTTCGTGCAGGCCGCGTGCCTGCCGACCGCCTACGGCGCGGCGATCCGCATGATGTACACGCGTGGACAGATCCGGGCCGGCGAGAAGGTGCTGATCCTGGGCGCCAGCGGCGGCGTCGGCACCTGCTGCGTCCAGCTGGCAAAGCTCGCGGGCTGCCACGTGGTCGCCGTCACCAGCTCGCCGGACAAAGCCGAGAAGCTCAGCGCCCTCGGCGCCGACCATGTGATCGATACATCGCGCGTGGGCTACGTGGAGGAGGTCATCAAGACCTACGGCAAGCCGCGGACCTACGAGGGCGGCGGCGGGGTCGACGTCGTCGTGAACTATAGCGGCGGCGACTCTTGGGCCGAGTGCTTCCGCACCTTGCGGCTGCGAGGGCGGCTGCTCACGTGCGGGGCGACGGCGGGCTACGACCCCAAGACCGACATCCGCTACATCTGGTCGTTCGAGTTCACCATCATCGGATCGAACGGATGGACCCGCGAGGACCATGCGACGCTCCTCGACATGATCGCCGACGGGCGTTTACCGCCCGCGATCCATGCGGAGCTGCCGCTGTCGCGGATTCAGGAAGGCTACCGGGACCTGATCGACCGCCGCGCCTTCGGGAAGGTCGTCTTGATTCCCTAGGCGGCGCGCTTGGACAATCCCGCGGCATCTTGCGAAACTGGGCAGCTTCAGGGGCGAGACATGACGGATAGACGGCGGGACAATCTCGGATACTTCTTCAGCGCGGCGGTGCCGCGCTTTCCGGCCAAGACAGCGATCATCGACCTCTCCGGCGCCGAGCCGCGGGAGGTCTCCTATCGAGAGCTCGACGAGCGCCACGACCGGGTCGCGGCGCTGCTGACGGCTCGAGGTCTGAAGGCCGGCGACCGCTTCGCCATGGCGGTGGGCAACCGGTTCGAGTTCGTCGAGATCATGTATGGCGCCATGCGCGCGGGCATCGTGCCGGTGCCGCTCAACACGAGGCTCGGTGCGGACACGCTCGACTACATCGTCCGCAACGCGGGGTGCGTCGCGGCCGTGGTGGAGCCGGGCGCGTGCGCCGCCCTGATCGGCGTGGTCGATGCGATCGGCCTTCGCACCAAGATCGCGCTTGATCCGGCGCCGCCGGGTTGGGAGCGCTACGAATCCCTGCTGCAGTCGATGCCGGCGAGCTTCGATCCGCCGACTCTTTCGCCGGAGCACATGTCCTTCCTCCCCTATACTTCGGGCTCGACCGGTCGGCCGAAGGGCGTGGTGCTGACCCATGGCGGCCAGCTCTGGTGGATCCGCTGCGTCAACAAATACTGGCCCTCGACTTCCGGGGATCGCGCGCTCGCGGCGGTTCCGCTCTATCACAAGAACGCCATGGCGGGCGCGGTGAAGCCGATGCTGCCGGTCGGTGGCTCCGTGGTGCTCCTGCCGAATTTCGAGCCTCGGCGTTTCCTCCAGGCGCTGTCCCAGTACCGCTGCACCCACACCGGCGGGGTTCCCGCGGTCTTCACGCTGCTGCTGCAGCAGAAGGACCTGATCGAGAGCCTCGACTTTTCCGCCTTGAAGGGCCTGAAGATCGGCTCGGCGCCGGTGCAGGAGGAGCTCATGGCGGCCACCGCGAAGGCCTTCAAGGTGCCGGTGGGCGAGAGCTACGGCCTCACCGAGGGTGGCCCCGTCATGATCGGGCCGCCGCTCGACGGCCGGAAGGCGCCGTTCGGCAGCTGCGGCGTCGCTTGGCCCGAGGGCGAGGTCAAGATCGTCGACGGCGAGGGCCGGGAGAGCGAGCACGGCGAGCTCTGGGTGCGCAACCCCGGTGTGACGCCCGGCTACTACCAGCTGCCGGACGTGAACCGCCAGCGGCTGGTCGACGGCTGGCTCCGGACCGGCGACCTCTTCAGCCGTGACAAGGACGGCTTCTACTTCTTCCGCGGCCGCACCGATGACATGTTCAAGAGCGGCGGCGAGAGCGTCTACCCCAAGGAGGTCGAGAACTTGCTCCTGACCCATCCCGAGGTCGCCGACGTCTCGGTCGTGCCCCTCCCGCACCCGACCAAGGGCGAGGTCCCCGTCGCGATGGTGGTACTCGCGAAGAAAGCGGCGGCGAGCGTCGAGGATCTCAAGGCGTTCTGCCTCAAGAACGGCCCGGCCTATGCGCATCCCCGCCGCATCCTGCTGGTACCGGAGCTGCCGCTCAACGGCGCTGCCAAGACCGACCGGCTCGAGGTGAAACGCCGGCTGGTCGCCGAGTTTGGCACCGAGATCGGGAGCGCCGCATGAGCGCCAATGGCGGGCTTTTCCTCGATCACGTCGCGGTGGTCGTGCCCGACCTCGCGCGCGCGGCCAAGACTTACGAGCGGCTGGGCTTCCGGCTGACGCCCCAGAGCTCGCACAAAGGGCCGCTCAAGCCCGGCGGCCCGCTCGAGCCCTACGGCAGCGGCAACCACTGCGCGATGTTCGCGGAGGGATATCTGGAGATCCTCGGGATCACCGACCCCAAGCGCTACACGGACGAGGTCGCGCCGCTGCTTCAGAGGTACGCCGGGCTGCACCTCGTGGCACTAGGATGCCGCGATGCGCGGCAGGCGGCGCACGACCTGGGGCAACGGCTTGGCGCCGAGCTCAGCCTGCGCGAGCTCGGCCGCGACGTGCCGCAGGTCGCCGGCGGCACCAAGCCGGCGCTGTTCCGCATCGTTGGCCTCCCCGCCGGCACGTTCACTGAGGCGAAACTCTTCCTGATCGAGCAGGTGACGCCGGAGGTGCTATGGCAGCCGGCGCTGCTCGACCAGCCGAACGGCGTCACGGGACTTGCGGGCGCGGTGCTCTGCGTCACATCGCCTGCGGAGACCCGACAACGACTGAGCCGGATCGTGGGTCACGAGGACATCTTCCTTTCCCGCGGTGCGCTCGAGGTCGTCGATCGGGCGGAGCTCTCGGCTCGCTATGGCATCGAGCCGAGCGCACTCCCGATGGTCGCCGCGGCGCGGTTCACCGTGCGCGACGCGACCGCGACCGCGAATTACCTTCGCGGTCAAGGCGTTCCGTTCCTGGAGCGAGAGGGACGGATCTGGGTCAAGCCCGAGGCCGCGGACGGCGCCATCGTCGAGTTCGTGCCGGCATCCGCAAGCGGGAGGCACTGAGCAGTCATGGCCGAGGTCCTGACCGTCGAGCGCCTGCAACGGTATCTCGACAACTCGCCGTTCATCGCCTTCATGCGCATGCGCGCGAAGTCCGTCGAGCGGGAGACGGAAACGGTGGTACTCGAGCTCCCCATGCGGCCGGAGTTCGAGCGCGGCAAGGGCACCAGCCAGTACCACGGCGGCGTCATCGCCACCTTCATCGATGTCGCCGGCGATTTCGCGATTGCCCTCGTGGTGGGCGGACCGGTGCCGACCATCAACCTGCGGGTCGACTATCTCCGTCCCGCCACGCAAACGGCCCTCACGGCGACGGCGCGCGTCCGCCGGGCCGGTCGCACCGTCGGCGTGGTCGACGTCGATGTCCACGACGACAGCGGCAAGCTCGTGGCCGTCGGTCGCGGTTGCTACAGCGCGATACCGGGCTGAGGCCGGCGAGCCGACGGCCGAGCGCCCGCTCGCCGGCCGATTTGTGGACACCATAGCGAGCTTCGCTATATAGCAAGGGCCCGAACCGAGCCCGGAAGCCTTCTTCCCGCACCTCTTCACCCGATGCAGAACGCCATCGTCGTCCTGTTCTTCGTGCTCACCTACATCGGCATGGCCGCCGGCCGGTTGCCTTGGCTTCAGGTCGACCGCACGGGAATCGCGCTCATCGGCGTGATCCTGCTGCTCGTGACCGGGGCCAGCAACATGGACAACCTGATCGGGAGCATCGATCCCGACACCCTGTTCCTGCTATTCGCCCTGATGATCATCTCGGCGCAATTCGGGGCGTCGGGTTTCGTCGATCTCTGTGTTCAGCGGCTCGTGGCGGTCCGGGGCGGCCCAACGATCCTGCTGGCGCTCACGGTCGCGGTGTGCGGCGGGCTATCAGCGG
Organism: Allostellaceae bacterium; assembly: GCA_035604335.1. Lineage (GTDB taxonomy): Bacteria > Pseudomonadota > Alphaproteobacteria > ATCC43930 > CGMCC-115725 > DASZHJ01. Next base: position 16,018 of record DATNIT010000153.1, read on the forward strand.
TGCTCGCGAACGATATCTTGCTCTTCGGCATGACGCCGCTGTTGATCGCCGGCGTGAGACGCCGGGGACTCGACGCGCGCCCCTTCATGCTGGCGCTCGCCGCCGCCGCGAATGCGGGCTCCGCGGCTACATTGATCGGCAACCCTCAGAACATCGCGATCGGCCAAATCGGCAACCTGAGCTTTTGGACCTTCCTCGGCGCCTGCGGCGTTCCAGCGCTCGTCGCTCTCGTCGCGGTCTTCGGCGTCATCTGGTTCCAGTGGCGCACGCGCATGGATAATATCGAGGCGCTGCCCCCGGATCTGCCGGAGGTGCCGATCCATCCGCACGACCGCGTGCAGAGTCTAAAAGGCGTGGTGGCCGTGGTGGCGTTGCTGGTCTGCTTCATGACCCCGTTCAGACCGGAGAGCGGTGCCTTGCTCATCGCGGCCTTGCTGCTCGCGAGCCGCAAGGTGACGAGCCGCGCCATGATCGCGGCGGTCGACTGGCCGCTCCTGCTGCTGTTCGGCTGTCTCTTCGCGGTGACCGGCGCGCTCCGCGATACCGACATTCCCTTCCAATTCATCGCGTCACTCCGGAGCCACGGGCTCATGCCGGACAATCTCGCGGTGCTGACGCCGCTGACGCTGCTCATGAGCAACACCATCGGCAACGTGCCCTCGGTGATCTTGATCCTGCAGACCTGGGCCGACGCGCCGCCGGATGTGCTTTACGGACTCGCGTTGCTCTCGACGCTGGCGGGCAATTTCCTTCTGGTGGGAAGCCTCGCGAACCTCATCGTCATGGAGCGGGCGGCGAGCTTCGGCGTCCGCATCGGCTTTGCCGAGCATGCGCGCAGCGGCATTCCCATCACGCTGATCTCGATGGCCTTTGCCCTGTTCTGGCTGGCCTATTGGGGCTGGCTCCCGCTCTTGCCAGGCGTTGCGGAGTAGCCGTGGCCGAGATCGCGCTGCGCTTCGCCACGACCGAGGATGCCGGCACCCTGCTGGCGCTGGTGCGCGAGCTTGCGGTCTTCGAGAAGGCGCCCGACGCGGTGCTGGCGACCGAGGCGGACTTCCGACGGCACGGCTTCGGACCGGAGCCGCGTTTCGAGGCACTGCTCGCGTTCGTCGACGGCCGCCCCGCCGGCTTCGCGCTATTCTTTCCGAATTTCTCGACTTGGCTTGGAAAGCCGGGCCTCTATCTCGAGGATATCTTCGTCTCCGAGTGGGCGCGCAAGCTCGGCGTCGGCCGCCGGCTCATGGCGAGGCTCGCGGCCATCGCGGTCGAGCGCGGCTGGGGCCGGCTCGATTTCTGGGTACTGCACTGGAACCCCGCGCGCGACTTCTACCACCGGCTGGGCTTCCGGCACATGGAGGAATGGCTGCCGTACCGTGCCGAGGGCGACGCGCTGCGCACGCTCGCGCGCGAGGATCGCTCGCCATGAGCCCCGAGGTGCGCGCGTTCCTCGAGGGCGCGGGTATTCAATATCGCACCCACAAGCATGCGCCGCTGGTGTCGTTCGAGGCGGCCAAGACGGTCCTGCCCTTCGATCCCGGCGCCATGGTGAAGGGTCTGGTGTTTCGCACGCCGAGCGAAGCCTTCGCGATCGTGGCGCTACGCGGCGCGGATCGCGCCGACTACAAGAAGATCGCGGACGCGCTCGGCGTCCGCCGGGCCGACCTCAGGGCCGCCGATCCCGCCGACGTCGAGGCCGAGCTCGGCATGCAGCTCGGCGGCATCGTGCCGCTCCCGATCAAGGGCGCCGTCGTCCTGATCGACCAAGGCGTTGCCGCGCTCGACACGATCTTCTGCGGCAGCGGCCGCAACGACGTGACGCTGGAACTCAAGGCGCAAGATCTCGTGCAGATCGCGCCGGATCGAGTCGGCGGCTTCGCAAAACCAGTCGCCGGTTCCGGAGACGAGTCCTCCTAGAAGCGATCCCGGTCAAAGGGATCCCGCTCCGGCGGCAACGCCGCAAGACGCTCGAGCGCAGCGTACTCTCGGCGCGATGCCGCTTTCGAAGCGAGCCCGCGCAAAAACAAGAGAGCGAGTACCGCGGCGACGCCTCCGCCCAGGGGCAAGAGTCCGGCGGATGAGAACCACAAAGCCGCCTTCTGCGAATCGGCCTCACTCATCAGCTGAACGGGAAACGCCTGCGGTTCCGGCGCCGGCGTGGGCTCGAACCGGCACGGCTTGGACACGATCGCCCGCGACTTGCTCAAGCCCAGATCGCAACCCGCCCAGTCGAACGAAGGGTAGGTATCCGACGGCTTCACAGCGGGCGGCTGTGAGGCGATCACGATCTGGAGTCCCTGCGTGACCGCGTACCGGAAGCCATAGGCCACCGCCCCGAGGGCGATAACCGCGAGAATGAATTCCGCAAGTCCGAACCGGAATCTCATGGCGGCACTCGATGGATCGCGGGCACGGAGCGTGCCTACGCGAGCATCGACCGCATTCGTCTAGCAACCGTTAACGCCGCGGCTGCCGGATCGTGCGCATTTGATCGAATGCTAGGCGTGCGCCTGGGCCGCCTCGGCCTCGGCGAAGACCTCGGGCGGCACGTCGTCCTCGGCGACCACGCGATTCCGCCCGGTGTGCTTGGCGTGATAAAGGGCGGCATCGGCGCGCCGGATCAGCTCGGCAAGGTCCTCGCCCGGCCGGTAGAGGCTGGCGCCCACCGACAGCGCGATGACGCCGAATTCCTGGCCGGTATCCTTGCGCACCACCTTGTGACGAACCATGGTGCGCCGAATCTGCTCGGCGACCGTCACCGCATTCTCGAGCCGGGTTTGCGGCAGCACGATCACGAATTCCTCGCCGCCGAAGCGCGCGGGCGTGTCACGGCCCTTCACGCCGTCGGCGAGCGTCTTGGCGACAAGACGCAGGACCTGATCGCCGAGCTGGTGCCCGTAGGTGTCGTTGAAGCGCTTGAAATGATCGATGTCCAGCATCAGCAGCGCCAGCGGCTCGCCGCTCTCCACGGCATTGCGCGCGGCCTCGCGCAAGCGGCTCTCGAAGAGCTTGCGGTTGGGAATGCCCGTCAGCGGATCGGTCAGCGCCTCGCGGCGCACGATCTCGAGGTTCTGCCGCAGCTCCGCAACCTCGCCCGCGGCGCGGCCCAACCGATCCTCGAGCGCGCGGCTCTTCTCCGCGACCTGCTGAGTTTCGATCAGCAGGTTGGCAACGATGGTGCGCACGCGCTCCGCCGTCATGCCGCCGTCGAGCTGGCTCGAGAAGTCGCCTAGAGTCTTGTTGAAGTTTTCGGTGTTACCCGTCGCCGCCGCGATCACCTTGACCACGCGCTCCACCGCGTGGTCGAGCTCGGCCCCGGTCTGCTGCAGCACGCCCAAATGCCGGCTCGCATCGCAGAAACGCTCGTAGAGCTCGGTCGAGACTTGGTCGGTAAAGGGCTCGTTCGCCGCGATGCGAGCGTCTATTTCCTTCGAAAGCTCCGATTCCAGCCCGCTCACATAGGTGAACCATACCGTGTAGTTATGCGGGGTCGGCGGCACGCCGTGACTGAGCATAGTCTTGAGCGCGGTCTCGCTCAGCTTCGCCGCCCGGGGAAATTCCGCGATTTTACCCATATTGCCGCGATCTCCTGCTCGGCGCGCGCCCTTGCCCGCCGTCCGCATGGTTCCCCCAAATGATAGAGATTGGGTAAATTCCGATGCCACAATCGCAATCAGTCGGGAATTTCGCCGCCCATGAGCTTCCCCTATCCGCTCCCGCCGCTCGACCTGTCGGCGCCGCTCGATCGCCACCGGGACCTGGCACGTCCCGAATGGATCGATCCCAACGGCCACATGAATGTCGGCTATTACCTCGTTGCGTTCGACCTCGCGACCGACGAGTTCTGCCATCTTCTGGGGGTGGACTGGGACTACACCAGGCATAAGCTCGGCATGAGTTTCGTCCTGGAGGCCCATGTCACCTACGACCACGAAGTCCGGGCTGGCGATCCCCTGCGCTTCACCACCCAGCTCCTCGACCACGATGCCAAGCGCATGCACCTCTTCCACTCGATGTACCACGCCGAGGAAGGCTGGCTCGCCGCCACCAACGAGCTGATGATGATGCATATCGAGTTCGAGAGCCGCCGCCCCGGGCCGTGGCGCGAGGAGACCCTGCGGCGTCTGAATGCGTTGGCGGCGACTCATAGAGTACTGCCGAAGCCGGAGAAGGCGGGCCGGGTCATCAGTATCCGCCGCAGAACGTGATGGGAATGGAGGAAGCGAGATGAGGCTCTGCCGATTCGACGACGACCGATTGGGCGTGGTGATGGGCGACGAGGTTCGCGACGTTACTCCCGTCGTCGAGCGCCTTCCCGCGCGCCGCTGGCCGTTCCCAAAGGGCGATCCGCTGATCGAGGCCTTGGACGATCTCCGGCCCGCGATCGAGGCCGAGGCGAAGCGGGCGCCCATGCGGCCGCTCGCGCAGGTGAAACTGCTGAGCCCGGTCGCGAATCCCAGCAAGATCGTCGCCGCGCCCGTGAACTACCGGCGCCACCTCGAGGAGGCGAGGGCCGATGCTCAGATCCACTTCCAGAAGCAGGTGGCGGAGATCCAGCAGATCGGCCTGTTCTTGAAGGCGACCAGCGCGCTGGTGGGCCCGTCCGAAGGCGTGGCGCTGCGCTACCTCGACCGCCGCAACGACCACGAGGTCGAGCTCGCGCTGGTGATCGGCAAACGGGCGGACCGCGTGCCCGCCGCCGATTGGGCACGGTACGTCGCGGGCTATGCCATCGGGCTCGACATGACCATCCGCGGCCCCGAGGAGCGAAGCCTCCGCAAGTCCGTCGATTCCTACTGCGTGGTCGGCCCTTGGCTCGTGACATCCGACGAGATCGCCGACCCGACGCAGCTCACGCTCTCGATCGCGGTCAATGGCGAGCCTCGGCAGAAAGCGAACACGCGGGATCTGGTGCTGGGTTTGGGGACGCTCGTGGAGCTCGCGTCGTCGTTCTACACGCTGCTGCCCGGCGACATCATCCTGACGGGCACGCCTGAAGGCGTCGGTCCCGTCCGGCCCGGCGATGTCATGAACGCGGCCATCGACGGCATCGGCGCGATGCGCGTCGAGGTGCGGGCAGCGTAAACCAGGAGTGTGTGGCCATGCCCCCCACCGACTGGCGCGCCGCCAATCGCGCGAATTGGGATGAGCGCGTCGAGGTCCACCTCGGCGCTAGCGGCTACGATCTGGCACCGCTGCGCGCGGGGCAGGGCCGGCTCAACGCGATCGAGGAAGCGGAGCTCGGACCGGTCGATGGGCTTCGCGTCCTCCACCTGCAATGCCATTTCGGCCGTGACACACCGACGTTGGCTCAGCGTGGTGCCGAGGTGGTCGGCCTCGATTTCTCGGCGCCCGCGATCGCGAAGGCGCGCGAGCTCGCGGCAGAATTGGGGCTCGAGGGCCGAGCGCGCTTCGTCGAGGCGGATATCTACGACGCCGTCTCGGCAATCCCGCAGCCGCATGCCTTCGACCTCGTGTTCGTCACCTGGGGCGCCATCTCTTGGCTTCCGGATATCCGCCAGTGGGCTCGGATCGTCGCGCATTTCCTCAAGCCCGGCGGTGCGCTCTACCTCGCCGAAGGGCATCCGGCCGCGCTGGTGTTCGACGACGCCTGCCGCCTCGCGGACGGCAAGCCCGGATATTTCGCGCCCTATTTCCAGCGCGAACCGGTCGTGACCGACGATCCCACGGACTATGTCGACCGGACCGCGCGGCTACGAAACACGCGGCAATACAATTGGATGCACCCGCTCGGCGACATCGTGACCGCGCTTCTCGATGCCGGTCTGCGCCTCGACTGGTTGCATGAGCACGAGACCGTCACCTGGAAGATGTTCGAGGCGCTGGTGGAAGGGCCGGATGGCCTTCATCGCTGGCCCGATAAGTCTTGGCTGCCGCTCTCATTTTCGCTGCGAACGACGCGAGCCTCTTGAATTCGATCCGATTTCGATATATCTTTCGATATAGCGTAACAGTTCTAAGAGGTGTCTTATGCACGGATATCAACACTATGGCTGCGCCGGCGGGCGACATGCCCGCGGCGACTGGGGCGGACGTTTCGGCGGCCGTCATGCCATGCGGGGCGGATGGCGCGGCGGCCGTGTGTTCGACCACGGCGACCTCCGGCTCCTCATTCTGCAGCTGGTCGCGGAAAAGCCGCGGCACGGCTACGAGCTCATCAAGGCGATCGAGGAGCAGCTCGGCGGCTCCTACAGCCCGAGCCCAGGCGTGATCTACCCCACGCTCACCATGCTCGAGGAGCTGGGGTACGCCACCGTCGCGCCCACCGAGGGCGGCAAGAAGCTCTACACGGTGACGCCGGAGGGCACGGCCTTCCTGGACGCCAACCGGAGCGCCGTCGAGGCGGTATTCGCCCGCATGCGCGAGGTGGGCGCGGCCTATCGGGGCGGTCCGGCACCGCAGATCCTGCGGGGCATGGAGAATCTCCGCATGGCGCTCCGGCTGCGCATGGCCCGGGGACCGCTCACCGAGGAGCAAGTCCGGGCGATCACCGCGGCGCTCGATGGCGCCGCCACGCAGGTGGAGCAGAGCTGACCGCCGAGCGTCAACGGCGACGGGAACCCGCGGTCTATTGAGCGAGAAACCCGCCGTCGACGCAGAGGTTGTGCCCGGTCACGAATGACGCCGCGTCGGATGCGAGCCAGAGCACCGCCTCCGCGACGTCTTCGGGCTCGCCCATGCGGCGCAGCGGCAAGCCGGCAGCGATGGCTCCGGGATCGGCAATCCCCGCGCCCAGCATCATCGGCGTCTTTATTCTCCCGGGAGAGATCGCGTTGATGCGAATGCCGAGCGGCCCATACTCCATCGCCGCCGAGCGCGTCAGCGACAAGACCGCGGCTTTCGAGGCCGAATAGAGCGCGAGACCGGGATTGGGATTCCGCAGCGCGCTGACGGACGCGTTGTTCACGATGACCCCACCTCCCTGCGCGAGCATGACCTTGATCTCCGCCTTCATTGCTAGAAAGAGCGAGCGGGTATTGATGGCAAATACCGTGTCGAAGACGTCGTCGGATTGATCCGCGAGGGATGCCCGAGCTTCTTGGAAGCCAGCATTGTTCACCGCGATATCCAGGCGGCCGAAGATTTTCAGCATGTGAGCCACCATCGCCTCGGCTCCGCCCGCACCGGCAAGGTCTGCACGCTGAAAGTCGCAGGAAGCGCCGAGCGACCGACACTCGCTGACGACATCTTGCCCGCGACCCGCGTCACGGCCGACCGCCACGACGCTGGCGCCTCGGCGAGCGAGCGCAAGGGCGGTCGCGCGTCCGATCCCGGACGTCGCCCCTGTCACGAGAGCAACCCGGCCTCTGAAAGTCTCATGTTGCGCGGCCATGCGCTCCCGACTATCGCGGCCGTATCGCTTTGTATTGGCAGAAATTGCGCAGCTCCTGATCCAGTGCCACGCCCTGGCCTCGCGATGGACGGTCGCGCCGGGAGCGGTTAGCGTCCGCGCCACACTACAGGCGGCCTCTCTCACTCCGATGATCTCCCGCTTTCTCGCGTTCTTCGATCGGCATGGAACGATGCTGCTGGCCAGCGGCTTGTTCATCGGGTTGATCCTGCAGCCGCTCGCGCATGCGATTTGGCCGCTGCTGCCCACCCTCGTATTCCTCCTGACCGCGGCAACGATGCTCCGCATCGACTGGCCGCAGGTGATCGCCCACGCACGCCGACCGCTGCGGATCATCGCCCTCGTGCTCTGGTCGCTCGCGGTTTCTCCGGTGGCGATGGCGGCGGTCGTGCAAATCCTCGGCGTCTCGACCGGTCTTGCTCAGGCGCTGGTGCTCTGGTCGGCGTCGCCGCCCCTCATGGCGCTGCCGGCGATCGCGCTTCTGCTGGGCCTCGACGGCGCTCTGGCGCTGTTGGTCATGGTCACCGCAACGTTTCTGATGCCATTGAGCTTGCCGCCGCTGCTCCTGGGCTTGATGGGCCTGGATCTCGGTATTGGAATCTTGCCGCTCATGGGGCGGCTCGCGGTGTTCGTTGGCGGAGCCGGTGCCCTGGCCGGGTTGTTGCGCTGGCGATTGGGACGCGAGCGGGTGGGGCGTTACGGAGCGGAGATTAGCGGGATCAATGTACTGCTGCTGGTCTTGTTCGCGGTTGCAGTAATGGATGGCATGCCGCGCCATCTCGTCGACGAGCCGCTGCGCGTCCTCGGCTATTGTGCGGCCGCCCTGGGCGCAAGCCTCGGCTTGCAAGCCGTGAGCTTCCTGAGCTTCGGCTGGCTCGGCCGCTCGTCGGCTCTCACCGTGGGCTTGATCGGCGGCAACAAGAACATGGCCGTGGTTTGGGCGAGCCTGAGCGCCGCCGCCGCGAGCGCGCCGGACCTCATGCTCTACTTCGCTTGCGCGCAACTGCCGATATACCTGTTGCCGGCGGCGTTGGCGCCGGTCTATCGCCGGCTCGGTGCCACGATGCCGCGTGACACACCGGCTGATTGACGCGCCCCTGTGGCAACAGTAGGTTCAGCCCAACATCGCTCCTCCTGCCGGTATACGGCGAGGCGCGATCCATAGGCTTCATCGGGGAGACAAGCCACATGAAATCGAAATTGCTGGCGGCGACTGCCGCCTTGGCCCTGGCGGTTGCCGGCGGCCATGTCGCGTCCGCGAAGACGCTGGTCTATTGCTCGGAAGGCAGTCCGGAAAACTTCTATCCCGCGATCAACACGACGGGCACCTCTTTCGATGCGTCGTCGCGACCGATCTATAACCGCCTTGTCGAGTTCGAGCGCGGCAGCACCAAGATCGAGCCCGGCCTCGCCACCAGCTGGGACGCAACCGAGGACGGCCTCAGCTACACCTTCCACCTGCGCAAGGGCGTAAAGTGGCAGACCACCAAGAGCTTCACGCCGAGCCACGACTTCAACGCGGACGACGTGATCTTCAGCTTCGATCGTCAATCCAATAAGGACAATCCCTGGTTCAAGGTGACCAGCGATAATCATTCCTACTACAGCGACATGGATATGCCGACCTTGGTGAAGTCGATCGAGAAGGTCGACGACTACACCGTGAAGTTCACGCTCTCGGCGCCCGAGGCGCCTTTCATCGCCAACATGGCCATGGACTTCGCTTCCATCATCTCCAAGGAATACGCGGACCAGATGATGAAGGCCGGCACGCCGGAAAAGATGGACCAGGATCCGGTCGGCACCGGGCCGTTCCAGCTCGAGGCCTATCAGAAGGACGCGGTCATCCGGTACAAGGCGTTCGCGGAAGGCTGGCGCGGAAAGCCGGCGATCGACACCCTCGTATACGCGATCACGCCTGACGCGTCGGTGCGCTTCGCCAAGCTCAAGGCGAACGAATGCCAGATCATGCCGTATCCGAATCCCGCCGACCTGCCCGCCATCAAGGCGGACCCCAACTTGAAGGTGCTGGACCAGCCGGGTCTCAATGTCGGCTATCTCGCGTTCAACACCACCAAGAAGCCGTTCGACGACAAGCGCGTGCGGCAAGCGATCAACTACGCCGTCAACAAGGCCGCGATCCTCGAGGCGGTGTACCCCGGTGTCGGCATCGCCGCCAAGAACCCGATCCCGCCGTCGCTCTGGTCCTATAACGACGACGTGAAGGACTACCCCTACGATCCCGCGAAGGCGAAACAGCTGCTCACCGACGCCGGGCTCGCCAACGGCTTCGAGACCGACCTCTGGTGGATGCCCGTTCAGCGTCCCTATAATCCGAATGCCAAGCGCATCGCCGAGCTGATGCAGGCCGATCTCGAGAAGGTCGGCATCAAGGCGAAGCTGGTCTCGTTCGAATGGGGCGAGTACCGCAAGCGGGCGCAGCAGGGCGAGCACCAGATGGCCGAGCTCGGCTGGACCGGGGACAACGGCGATCCCGACAACTTCATGTACGTGCTGCTCGGCTGCGCCGCCGCGAAGCCCGGCGGCAGCAACATCGCGAAGTGGTGCTACAAGCCCTTCGACGATCTCCTGGTCGCTGCCAAGCGCACGCCCGACGTCGGCAAGCGCACGGAGCTCTACAAGCAGGCGCAGGTGATCTTCAAGGAAGAGGCGCCTTGGCTCACCATCGCGCACGCCGTGCAGAACGCGCCGGTGCGCAAGGAAGTGACGGGCTACAAGCTGAGCCCGTTCGGCCAGCACGAGTTCTTCGGCGTCGACCTGCAATAGCGGCGACGTTCTCGTAAGGCGGTTTCGGTGCGGCGGGGCGGCAG
>DATNIT010000154.1:0-5425 GCA_035604335.1 Allostellaceae bacterium
GACGCACCGACGCTCACCGCCGAGAGCGCGTTCGCAGCGCTGATGGACGGCCGCACCGTTCTCGATCTCGCCGAAGGCCTGCAGCTCCGTCGCGTGCGCGTTATGGGCGCGAACCGCATCGAGCTCTCGGGCTTCGCCTACACCATGCGGGATCGGCTCAAGGCCTACGGCCTCTTCCACGAGATCATCTCCTGGAAGCTGCGCATGTTCGTGCCCACCGACGCGAGCGGCATCGGCGTGCTGGGGAAGGTGCTGGAGCGCCTTCCCATCGAGCGCATCGGCGAACGGGAGGCCGCGTGATGCCGCGCGACGCTTCCGAACTGGCGCATCGCCTCGCGCGCGAGGCCGAGGCGGTATGCCGCCACTACCTCCCCAACGGGCGACGCGAAGGCCGCTACTGGCTGGTCGGTGACGTCCGCAATACACCGGGACGCTCCATGTTCGTCCGGCTGAAGGAGTCGGCGAAGGGACCGGCTGGCAAATGGACCGACGCCGCCACGGGCGAGCACGGCGACCTGCTCGACTTGATCCGCGAGAGCCGCGGCCTTCTCGATTTCCATGACGTCGCCGACGAGGCGCGCCGCTTCCTGAGCTTACCTCGCTCGGACCCGGAGCCGTCGCCGAAGACGGCGCGAATGCCAGCGCAGACTGGGTCGCCGGAGGCCGCACGGCGGCTGTTCGCCATGGCGCAGCCGATCGCACGGACTCTCGCAGAAGCGTATTTGCGCAATCGCGGCATTACGTCTTTGCACGAAGCCGGCAGCCTGCGCTTCCACCCGCGCTGCTACTATCGCCCGGACGACAACTCGCCGACCGAGACCTGGCCGGCGATCATCGCGCGCGTCACCGATCTCGACGGCCGGATCACCGGGGCGCATCGCACCTGGCTCGATCCAGACGGCTTCAACGCCATTCGTCTCGGCAAGGCGCCGATCGATACGCCGCGACGGGCGATGGGCGATCTCCTCGGCAATGCGGTGCGCTTCGGTGTGGCAGACGATGTGCTCGCGGCCGGCGAAGGCATCGAGACCATGCTATCGCTGCGGTGCATGCTGCCGACGCTGCCGATGGCCGCGGCGCTTTCGGCCAACCACCTCGCCGCCATGCTGCTCCCGTTGACACTGCGCCGGCTCTACATCGCCCGCGACGCCGATGCGGCCGGCGACGCGGCGGTGACCGCTCTGACGGGACGTGCCAACGCCGCCGGTATCGAGGCGATCGCATGGTCGCCCAGGCTGGGCGATTTCAATGAGGATCTTCGCACCTTCAGCATCGACGACCTTCGGGCAACCCTGCGCACCCAGCTCACGCCGCAGGACGTCGTCCGCTTCATGCTGTGGGCGACGGCCGAGACGGGGTGAACGTCGGCCCTTCGATGTCCTCGAAGCCTGTCGGGCTTGGCCCACGATGCCGGACAGAGTCGCGCCCTGGCCTTCTAGAGGGCGATCGGACGGCAGCCGGCCCGGCCCGGCAATGGCTGCGCCCGGCTATTTTCCGCCGGCCCTTCGGGCCTTTGCAGCGCGAAACAAAATAGCCGGGCTTCGCCATCCTCCGCTGGCGCTCCGGCCCTCCGCTTCGCTCCGGGTGCAGGTCCGTTCCGCCTGCCGTCTGGTGATCGCCACGAAGGCCGCGATGGGCGCGGCCGATCCGCCAAAGGGCCTCACCATGACGACCGACCACGACGACACCGAATTCGAGCCGCCGCACAGCTCATCCCCAACCGATCACGTCCTCAACGAGCTTCAGCTCTATGGCTTCCGTCCCTTCCACGACGAGCCGGACCCGAGACCGCTTCCCGAAGGCGACGCCGTCGCGGGCGCTGTCGCCGATATCTTCGACGCCCTGGTCTCGACTTTGAGCGACACGCGCCTCGAACCCGACCTCGAGGACTTACTCTGGTCGACGGTCAACCTGTTCCACCGCGCGATCGACCGCATCGGACGCGAGCTCGACGACAACGAGCAAGCGCAGCAGAAGAGTCAGCGCGAGCAGAACGGCTCGGAGGTGCGCTCGGTCGAACTTGAGCGTCTCACGGCCGAGGGCATCACGCTGATCGAACGCCGCAACAGCATGGAGCTCTTCCGCGACCAAGCCGCAGAACGCTTCGAGGTCCACACCGGATCATCCTGGCGACCCCGCTCCGGATCATCGGTCAACCATCGCACTCTGACGGCCGCGATGATCGACAGCCGCGACTTCCTGGCCGCCAAACGCCGCGCCGAGACCGAGGTGATGCTGCCGGCAGGACCGAAGATCGCGCTCACCGGCGGGCTCGACTTCAACGATCATCATCTGATCTGGGAGCGGCTCGACAAGGTCCACGCCAAGCATCCCGACATGGTACTCCTGCATGGCGGATCGCCGAAGGGCGCCGAACTGATCGCCGCCAAATGGGCGACCAATCGCAAGGTGCCGCAGATCGCGTTCAAGCCCGACTGGACGAAGCACGCCAAGGCCGCGCCGTTCAAGCGCAATGATGCGATGCTGGAGGTGCTGCCGATCGGCGTCATGGTGTTCCCCGGCACTGGCATCCAGGGCAATCTCGCCGACAAGGCGAGGAAGTTCGGCATTCCCGTCTGGAAGTTCGGCGAGGGCGGCGCGTGAGCGCCGTCCCGTCTCCCATGGGCGCGGCTCACCACTCTTTCAGTTCACATGCCATGCGCGAACCGTCTCCCTTCGCGGATCGACGGGGGTGCCAAACAAATAAACGGGATTCCAACCCTGTTCGCCATCGGCTATTCTTCAAGCGCGCCGTGGTGGTGGTGGAAGGCGCGACCGTCACATCTTTTGTCACGGAGGCTACCACCATGCTTGTCATCGGACTTATCCTCAGCGTGTTCGGAATCGGCCTGTTCTGCTGGCTGATTTTCACGCTCGCCGTTTACGCCCTGCCGTTTTTTGTCGGACTCACGGCCGGGATGGCGGCGTTTCATGGCGGCGCAGGTGTCATCGGCGCGCTGCTTGTCGGCATTGTCGCCGGCGCTCTCACCCTCGGCATCGGCCAGATTGCGTTCGCGGTCGTTAGCCCGCTGCCGCTGCGCGCCGCCATTGCCGCCGCTTTTGCCATTCCGGCGGCTATCGCCGGCTACCACGCAGTCCTCGGCCTGTCGCAGATCGGCGTGCCGTCGCTGGTCTGGCGTGAGGTCTTCGCCTGGATCGGCGCTGTCCTGATTGGTGGCACCGCTTGGGCGCGCATGACAGTCTTCGCCGAGCCCCTTCCGTTGCGGTCGGGGGGAGCACCGCAGAACGAGCCTCAGCCGGCTCTGACGGCCGCGACGCGCGAGGGATGAGCATCGTCCTCGTCGTCGATTGAGGTTGCGTTGACGATCGGGTGCTTCAGGAACGCGTGCTCAAGTCCCGGAGCATGCTGCCCACGTCGGACGCGCGCTTCGCCGGCGTCGGTTCGATCTCTGACGGCCCGTGACCCATAGGACGGAGCGTTTCGTTGCGGTATGCGCGCGGCAAACGGACCCGCCTTTTCCTAACCCATGGTTTCTTTCTCTACGCCCGAACTGTCCGACGTCTTGTGCAGGACAACCGACATCCGCCACGTCTTCTCCCGAGGATGCTGTTCAAGCACGGACGCACCTGGCCTCGTGATGGCCTGATCTGGCCGAAGACCGGCTGCGCCTCGATCGCCTGAGCCGCAACGCCGTCGGATCGACTTTCTTCCCCTGGGCTAAAGCCCATTCCTCGCGAGGCAAGAAAGTCTCACCGCCGTCATCCTCCGCTGCGCTCCGGCCCGCAAGCGGGTGCGTCGTCGATCGTCCCCGGCCCGTCGATCGCCATCGAGGCCGCGGTGGTCGCGGGCTCGAAAACAGCAAGGAGAAGTGACATGGCTAACATCGGTTCTTTCAAGAAGGTCGGCACCGACTTCCAGGGCGAGATCGTCACCCTGAGCCTGCAGACCAAGGGCGTCCGCATCGTGCCCGAGACCAACCGCTCCAGCGACAACGCTCCCAGCCACCGGGTTTACGTGGGCCGGGCCGAGATCGGGGCCGCCTGGTCGAAGCGCTCCAACGAGGGCCGCGACTATCTCTCGCTCAAGCTCGACGATCCGTCCTTCAACGCGCCGATCTTCGCCAACCTGTTCGATGACGAGGACGGCGAGGGCTACACCCTCATCTGGTCGCGCCCCAGCAAGCGCAACGGCGACTGAGCCGGCCCGTCTGCAACGCCCCGCCCGGCCGCGCCGGGCGGGGCTTTCGTGTGGAGGTCCTGCCGGCCGCACCGCCAACCCACAAATCCGACTTTCCGGAATTGCACGTGCGCCCCTTCACGGAAACCGGAGGCCGCTCGACTCCGAATCAGTCCCTCGCGACTCCACAGCCGCCGACCCCGGCGGACGGCGATTTCAAGCTATTTATCGCGTTGCGGCGACCTAAAGCGACTATTATAGTCGTTTTCCTGGTGCGCGCATGTCGTCTGTCGGAGGTGATCATGGATGATCACCGGCCGACAAGTTCGGGCGGCGCGAGCCTTGCTGAACTGGAAGCAGGAAATGCTCGCCGAGAAAGCCCTCGTGGCGCTGACCGCGCTGAAACGCCTGGAGTCCGAACGCGGGCTCCCGGTGCACGAGGGAACGCGCGATCAGGTACGCCGGGCGCTGGAAGCCGCCGGCATCCTGTTCGTCGAGTCCGACCGCGGTCGCGGCATCATGCTCCTGAACGAAGCACCGGACAGTTCGGTGCGGAAGCCGTCCCGCGTCCGGGCTTGAACGCGGCCACGCTTGCGGGACATGAATACCGAACGATCTCGATGGACTCGGCGACGATGCATTCTCCACCGCTAGATCCACCTGTCGCCGACGCGGCGCCGACGGATGGCATCCTGACCGGCTATGACGAGCAGCACCTTGTGACCTACCTGCGCCTGTTGGACGCCGAAGAGGACGGAGCGGACTGGCGGGAAGTCGCGAAGCTGGTCCTGCACATCGACCCCGCTTGCGAACCGGTCCGCGCGCGGCGCGCGTGGGATACCCACTTGGCGCGCGCCCGTTGGATGACGGAGAAGGGCTACCGCCACCTCCTGCGCGGCGGCGCCCCCCACTGAGTTTGGGTTCCTTGCCGAACCGGCAACGCCCGTTGCCGGTTGTGCGGGTAGCGATTCCGCCCCTCGCAACCGAATCTTCCATTTGACGCCGACGAGCGTGTCGAATGGAGGAGTGATAGTTCATGCCTCATACCGAGTGGCGTTCGCCGGCAGCCTATGAGGACCTGCGTTCGCTCGATGCCCCCGGGTTCGCCTGGGAATTTCTAAACCGCAACCGGGCCTTCGCGGGCGACCGCAAGAGGCTCGAACAGGCCGGAAATCGGGGTCCTCTCAGCGCCGACGAACTGGATGGTTTCGCGCGGCGCTGGGGGGTGCGATTTCGTGGTGCCCGAGCCCGGTCACCCCGAACGGCCAGCTCTGTGGACACCGGCGA
>DATNIT010000155.1:0-36444 GCA_035604335.1 Allostellaceae bacterium
CCCGCCGGCCGATCTTTCTAGGACATGCTGCGCTTCATTTTCACCCGGCTCGCGCTCGTCATCCCGACCTTCGTCGGGATTACGCTGCTGGCGTTCCTGCTCATTCATGCAGTGCCCGGCGATCCCATCGAGACGCTCGCGGGCGAGCGGGGCATCCCGGCCGAGCGCCACGAGCAACTGCTGCATGAGTACGGCTTCGACCGGCCGCTCTACGTCCAGTACTTCGCCTACATCGGCCACGTGCTTCGGGGCGATCTCGGGCGGTCGCTGATCACCCACGAGCCCGTGATCTCCGAATTTAGGCAGCTGTTTCCCGCCACCATCGAGCTCGCACTCTCGGCCATGCTGTTCGCGGTGGTGGTGGGGCTTCCGGCCGGGATATTGGCGGCCGCGCGACGCAATTCGATCTTCGATCACGGCGTCATGGCGGTGTCGGTGACGGGCTACTCCATGCCGATCTTCTGGTGGGGCCTGCTCGCAATCCTGCTGTTCTCCAATACGTGGCACCTGACTCCCGTTTCCGGCCGGATCGATTACGCCTATTTCCCCGATCCAGTCACCGGCTTCATGCTTATCGATTCACTCCTCTCGGACCAGGAAGGTGCGTTCCGCTCGGCCGTGAGCCATCTGATCCTCCCGATGATCGTGCTCGGAACCATTCCGCTCGCCGTGATCGCGCGCATGACCCGCTCATCGATGCTCGAGGTGCTCGGCGAGGACTACATTCGCACCGCGCGCGCCAAGGGCCTGGCGCCCTCGCTGGTGATCGGCGTGCATGCGCTTCGAAACGCGCTTATCCCTGTCATCACGGTGATCGGGCTCTTCGTCGGCTCGCTCTTCGCGGGCGCGATCCTCACGGAGACGATCTTTTCCTGGCCCGGCGTCGGCAAGTGGCTCGTGGAGGCAATCAACCGCCGTGACTATCCCGTGCTTCAGGGCGGCGTCCTGCTGCTCGGCACCTCCGTCATGGCCGTCAACGTGCTCGTGGACGTGCTCTACGGCTTCATCAATCCCCGCATCCGACACACGCGATAGCGAGTCATGACCGCCGAGACCGAGTCCCTCACCCATCGTCCCGCGCCCCCGCATCCGCTCCGGGAGTTCTGGTACTATTTCAGCGATAATCCAGGCGCGGTCGCGGGCCTCGTCACCATCTCCGTCATCGTCCTGCTCGCACTCCTCGCCGACCAGGTTTCGGCTCAATCTCCGATCGAGATCCACACCGACGCGTTCCTGCGGCCGCCCTTCTGGGAGGAGGGTGGATCGCTCGCGTTTCCGCTGGGCACCGACCCGATCGGGCGCGACATGTTCTCGCGCCTCGTGCACGGCACGCGCTTCTCGCTGCTGATCGGCTCCATGGTGGTGTCGATCTCGCTCGCGGCCGGTATCTGCCTCGGGCTATTCGCCGGATTCGCGCGCGGCGTGGTCGAGATCATGATCATGCGGCTCATGGACATCATGCTGACCATGCCGAGCCTGCTGCTCGCCATCGTCATCGTGGCGATCCTTGGCCCCGGCCTCACCAACGCCATGCTGGCCGTCTCGATCGTGTCCCTGCCGCAGTACGTGCGCATCACGCGCGCCGCCGTGCTCGGCGAGCTTGCCAAGGAATACGTGACGGCATCGAAGACCAATGGCGCCTCCGTGCTCCGGCTCATGTTCATCACGGTCCTGCCGAACTGCCTCGCACCGCTGATCGTGCAGGCGACGCTCGGCTTCTCCACCGCGATCATCGACGCGGCGGCGCTGGGGTTCCTGGGCCTGGGCGCGCAGCCGCCGACGCCGGAGTGGGGTACCATGCTCGCCGACACCCGCGAGTTCATGCAGCGGGCGTGGTGGGTGGTGACATTCCCCGGTCTCGCGATCCTGGTCACCGTCATGGCGTTCAACCTGATGGGCGACGGTTTGCGCGACGCGCTCGATCCCAAGCTGAAGCGATAATGCCCCTCCTCGAGATCGACAATCTCTCGGTCGATTTCCCGACCACCGCGGGCCGGCTCAAGGCCGTCGACCGCGTCTCGCTGTCCGTCGAGGAAGGCGAGGTGCTCGGTATCGTCGGCGAATCCGGATCGGGCAAGAGCGTCACGATGCTGGCAATGATGGGCCTCGTCGCCTATCCCGGCGAAGTCCGCGCCGACCGCCTGACCTTCGCCAGCCAGAATATGCTGCACCTGTCCGACCGCGAGCGTCGCCGCATCGCCGGCAAGGACGTGGCGATGGTCTTCCAGGAGCCGACCAGCAGCCTCAATCCGTGCTTCACCATCGGCTTTCAGCTCGGCGAGACCCTCCGGGTTCACATGGGCCTCGATCGCTCGGCGCGGCGCAAGCGCAGCATCGAGCTCCTGGAGCAAGTCGGCATCCCCGCCCCCGAGGGCCGCCTCAATGCCTTTCCGCATCAGCTCTCGGGCGGCATGAACCAGCGGGTGATGATCGCCATGGCGATCGCGTGTAATCCGCGGCTGCTGATCGCGGATGAGCCCACCACCGCGCTCGACGTCACGATTCAGGCGCAGATCCTGGACCTGCTGCTGTCGCTGCAGCGCGAGCGCGGCATGGCACTGATCCTAATCACCCACAACATGGGCGTGGTGGCAGAGACGGCGCAGCGGGTGATGGTGATGTACGCGGGCCAGGTGGTGGAGGAGCAGCCCGCGACAAAGCTCTTCTCGGCGCCGCGGCATCCCTATACGGCGGCGCTGCTGTCGGCGCTGCCCGAGCGCGCGATCGGCCACAACCGCCTGCCCACCATTCCCGGCGTGGTGCCGGGCCTGCACGACCGGCCGACCGGCTGCCTCTTCAATCCGCGCTGCCGCTACGCCGACGGGCGCTGCCGCGCGGAGGAGCCGCAGCTCGATCGCGTCGATGGCGCGCATGTCCGCTGCCACTATCCGATCGACGCGCCCGCCCAGGCAGGAGCCGCGGAGTGAGCGCGGTCGCCGAAGCCCGCGACCTCACGCGGCATTACAGCGTCCGCCGCGGCATGTTCGCGCCGCCCGCGATCCTTAAGGCGGTCGATGGCGTTTCGTTCACCATCGAGCCCGGCCGCACGCTCGCGGTGGTGGGCGAGTCCGGCTGCGGCAAGTCGACCTTGGCCCGCCTCGTCACCTTGATCGAGCCGCCGACCGCGGGCCAGCTGAGCCTGATCGGGCGCAACGCCGTGAAACCCGCGCCGGCCGATCGCACACCGCTTCGCCGCGCCGTGCAGATCGTGTTCCAGAATCCCTATGGCTCGCTCAATCCGCGCAAGAGGATCGGCGCCATCCTCGATGAGCCGCTGGTGATCAACACGAGCCTCACCAAGGCGGAGCGGCAGGAGCAGGTGCGCGAGATGATGGCGAAGGTCGGCTTGAGGCCCGAGCACTACCATCGCTATCCCCATATGTTCTCGGGCGGCCAGCGCCAGCGCATCGCGATCGCGCGGGCACTCATGCTGCATCCGAAGCTGGTGGTGGCAGACGAGCCGGTGTCGGCGCTCGACGTCTCGATCCAGGCGCAGGTCCTGAACCTGCTGCGCGAGCTGCAGGTCGAGTTCGAGCTCTCCTACCTCTTCATCTCCCACGACCTCGGCGTGGTGCACCACGTCTCCGACGACGTCATGGTGATGTACCTGGGGCGACCGGTGGAGCAGGGTCCGAAGGACTCGATCTTCCGCAAGCCGCTGCATCCCTATACGCGGGCGCTGCTCGCGAGCACGCCCAGCGTCGAGAAGAAACGCGAGCGCATGGTGCTGACGGGCGAGCTCCCTTCCCCGCTCAATCCGCCCGCCGGCTGCGCCTTCCACACGCGCTGCCCCTTCGCCCGCGAGCGTTGCCACGCCGAGCGGCCGGCGCTCCGCAAGGTCGGCGACCGCGATGTCGCCTGCCACTTCGCGGAAGAGTTCGCTTAGAGTGTGCGCCCATAAACGCGCTGTGCCGCACCGTGCGTCGTCCGCTTTGGAACCGCTAGCGGTCCTCACTCGCCGCAGGTGGCACTTCCGGGATGTGCCACGAGCGGTCATCCCGAGATCTGCGGCGAGACACCCCACAATAGATTGCACCGGGCTCGGGCTTATCGCAGCTCACCATTCAGTCACTGCTCCGGCATAGTCGTAATACTGGCCTGCAGCTTCTCGCCCGGCCCTGGCAATCACTCGCCGCATACCGGAAACGCTCTGCTCGCTCGACAGGTCGCCCTCGAAATTGGTCATGCGCGTCGATACCCGCCCCGGCCTCAGCAGGGAGGTCGTCCGTGAGAACACCCGAGCGCCACCGGCTCGCCACCGCGACGCAGCTCGCGGCGGTCGACATCGAGCACGCTGTCGCCGAACGCGAAGACCATAGGTGCTCCCGGTCGCAATCCCAAGCCGGCCCGGCCGCAGGCCCGGCGCTTCTTAAGGAAAAGACAAGCTTGCCTTAAGGGTAAATGAAGGCGCGGGTAAAGTCTTCCGCGGCGATCCCCGGCATCCTCCCGCCATCGTGACATGCCGCCCAAGCGGCAGAAGCGGAGGCAGACGATGACGACGATCGCACTCAATACCCGCCCCATCACCCGCGTCGGGCTTCCCGTATTCGCAGGAGCCGCCGTTGCGGCCGTCGCCCTCGCCCTGAATGCGGCGGGGCGCGCGCACCCGGCGCAGCTCCACGCGCTGCTCGCGCTCATGCCGAGCGGCTGGATGGTCCTGCTGGGCGCAGCGTCGGGGGCGGGCGCCGGGTTGCTCGCCGGCCTCATCGGCATCGGTGGCGGGATCGTCGTCGTACCAGCCGTCTATTATGGGCTGGTCGCCTCGGGGCTGACGGCCGATCAGGCGGCGCATGTCGCGATCAGCACCTCGCTCGCGACCATCCTGCCGGCGGCGGTGGTCTCGTCCTTCGGGCATTGGCGCGCCGGGCACACCGACATCTCCTTCCTGCGCAGCTGGGGCCCGGGGGTCGTTGCCGGCGTCGTCGCGGCGCAGCTCGCGGCGCCGCATCTGCGCGGCAGCCTGATGACCGGCGCATTCGCCCTGCTTTGCCTCGTCTTCGCGGCGCGGTTCGCCTTTCCGAGCGGGTTCCGCCAGGTCACCGAACGGCCGCCCGGCGGAGTCTTCTGCGGCCTCGCCGGGCTCAGCATCGGGCTCTTCTCGGGCCTCGCCGGGGTCGGCGGCGGGATCATGACCAACGTCGTCATGCGCCTTTCGGGCCTGTCGATGCACAAATGCGTGGGCCGTGCCGCGGCGGTCGGCGTCGTCGTCAGCGTCCCTGCCGTCATCGTCGCCGCTCTCGGTCCGGGACCGCACGGGCCGACACAGCTCGGCAGCATCGACGTCGCAGCCTGGGCGCTCATCGCGCCGACGCAGGCCGCGGCCGCGTGGTTCGGCGCGCGCCTCGCCCGGCACATCGGCGGCGACAATCTCAGCCGGGTCATGGCGGCGGCGCTGCTCGCCACCGGCGCGGTGATGCTCCGCTCGAGCCTCTAGGGGAGACGTGACAATGCTTGCAATGGATTGCACGGCCAGCCGGATGGCACTGATCGATCAGCCGCCGCTATGGCCGCCGAACGAAGTCCGCCGGCGCGGGCGCCGGTTCCGGAATACCGGTGGTGTGTCTTGGCCGTGGGCGGCGCTGTTCGTGGTGCTGGCGCTGGGGCAGCTGGGGATGGCCTTCTGCCATCCCGAATTGATGCCCCAACTCTCTTGGTCGACGTAGCCGCGTAGAGTTACAAATAGACCGGCGGCGAACAGCAAATATGTTCGCGCTTATTCGAAGGGGCAGAAGAACGACGTTCGCGATGCTGAGGCGATTCGCGTCTCGGCATCGCCTATGATCGGCTCAATTCTGTTTCGGCACGCAGCTGCCAAAGCACTGCCCGCTGAGAGCGAGCGAGTTCGATCGCTGCGCGAAGGGAGCATTCCGCTTCGGCGTGTCTGCCGCGGGCACGCAATATTCCCGCCTCAATCAGTCTAAGCTCCGGTTCGTGCGAACGTTCGTTCGTAATCGCAATCTCGGCCAATGCCTCGTCGATTTGCAATGTGGCTTGCGCGAGGTCTCCGCGTTGAAGCTCGACGCGCGCAACCTCTCCCAGCCAGAAGGGAACCAGATATCGGGCATGTGTCGACCGATAAAGGCCAATCGCTCTTTCCAAACCGTCGATCGCAGCTTGATGTCCACCGCGCAGGCTCTCCGCTATAGCGAGCGCGCCTACGCCGCCGGCCAGATGAAACGGGAATGAATGTCGTTCACTCAAAGCAACCTGTTCGCGTCCGACGCGCTCTAGGTCCTCCCAATGGCGCCCGCGCGCGTGCAAGAAGATGGCGGAATGGAGCACCATCGCCAGCGAGTGCGCATGGCCCGTCGCTCGCGCCGCGTCCAGCGCGGCTCTGATTTCATCCAGAGCAGCGTCACCATCGCCGAGGGCCTGCCTCGCCCAACTCAGGAACCCTGTAATGGTCGACCATCGATCGCTCTGAAACTGGAGCGCGATGTCGCCCGATTTGCTGCTTTCCACATGGGACCGAGCGGTTTCAAGGTCGGCCAGGGCGCGCGACCATTCACCAACGAAGGCATACGCCATCCCGGCCATCTGGTGGCTGCAGATGAGCGTCTCGACATCGCCATCGGATCGAGCCTGCAGATCGGCGGCAAGCCGAATTGTGTCCCAGTGCTGCCCGTTTGCTCGCTGATAGACGCCAAGTCCGTACATGACCGGAAGAAGAAGCTTCCGATCATTGATTTTGGCGGCAAGAGCCGATGCGCGCTGGTAAGCAGCGCCGGTCTCTGGCGCAGCGTAGCCGCGAAGCGCGGTATATGTGTTTCCGAGAGCGCTCTGATAGAGCAACTCCGTGCGATCTCTTGCTAGGGTCGAAGGAATTTGCTGCAAGGCGTCGAGCCCCCTGCGCAAGTGTGCTACCGCCTCGATATTCGCGGATCGGGCGCGGGCCAATTCACCCGCCCGGAGCCAGTACAGGACAGCCCGTTCCGGACTGGAGGCCGCAGAAAAATGATGCGCCAGCAGTTCGGGCTGGCCCTCGGTGATCTCCGGAAATTGGCTTTCGAGCGTCTCCGCGATGCGGGCATGGAGGGTGCGACGCGGCTCGCGCAACGATGTACCGTAGGCCGCGTCCTGCACGAGCGCGTGCTTGAACATGTAGTTTGCGTGCGGCGCCACGCCGTGCCGGAACAACAGACCTGCAGCAACGAGATTGTCGAGCGCAGAAATGAGCTCGTCGTCCGGCTTGCGCGCGATCGCACGCAGGACACCATGAGAAAACTCCCTGCCGATCGCAGCACCGATCTGCGCCACCTCCTTGGCCGGGCCACCGAGCCGGTCGAGCCGCGCCATCAGCGACGCGTGCAAGGTCGCCGGTACGGCGAGCGCCGGTGACCGCGTCGACGCCAGCACCGCGGCTACTTCGCTCTCCGCCTCCAACGCCGCCTTGGTGATCTCCTCGACGAACAACGGAATGCCGTCGCTGCGCTCGGCAATGTCGTGCAGCACGCTCTCGGGGAGCGCCTTGTCGGCCACCCGGTGAACCATAGCGGTCACCTCGCGCTCCGACAGGCGGTTGACGGTGAGCGCCATCACATGCGGCTGCCCGATCCACGGTGCTGCAAATTCCGGCCTATGGGTGACGATCAGCAGCACCCGCAGCGCCTTGATCCGCTCCACCGTCCGGCCGAGCGCTTCAAAGCTGGTGGGGTCGATCCAGTGCACATCCTCGAAGATCATCAGCACCGGTTCGGACCGCGACAGCGTTTCCAGTTGGGTCACGAGCGCTTCGAGCGTCTTTTGCCGCCGTTGCGGGGGGTCGAGCGCCAGCGGCGGATGGCGTCCATCGTTTGGCAACGACAGCATCTCGGCAAGCAGCGCGGCATCCTGTGGCGAGGTTAGGGTCGGCGCGAGCAGCGCATCGAGCTTGTCGAGCCGCGATGACGGTGCATCGTCACGCGCAAGACCGGCCGCGCGCTCCATCTGGCCGATGATCGGATAGAGCGCGCTGTCGGTATGTTGTGGCGAGCAGAAGTAGCGCAGACGCGTGTGCGGCTCCGCGGCGACGGCGTCCAGCAGCGCCACGGTGAGCCGCGACTTGCCGATCCCCGGCTCGCCCGAGAGCAGCACGGCCTGACCCTGGCCGGCCTTCGCCCGCGACCAGCGCCGCGATAACAGCTCCAGCTCCTCTTCCCGGCCGATCAAAGCCGTCAGCTTGGATGTGTGCATCGCCTCGAACCGGCTTTCCACGGAACTCGGCCGCAATGCCTTGAAGGCGCGCCCCGCCTCCGCGACGCCTTCGAGGTTCTGAACGCCCAGATCCTGCAGCTCGAACAGGGCACCGACCAGCCGTCGGGTGCTTTGGGCAACCACCACCGTGTCCGGCGCTGCGACACCGTGCAGCCGGGCTGCAATATTCGGCGTCTCGCCGGCGATATCCGGCGCTCCTCCAAGACCCGCCGGGTCGCCGACCACGACCAGCCCGGTCGCAATGCCGACTCGCGCTTGCAATGAGATGGGCGAGTTGAGCGCCGTCACGGCAGCGATCAGCTCCAGCCCAGCACCGACCGCGCGCTCGGCATCATCCTCATGCGCCTGCGGATAGCCGAAGAAGAGCGAAGCGATGTTGCCATGCGTGTAGGCGACAAACCCGTCGTACCGGCGCGCCGTATCGGCGACGCAGCCGTGATAGTTGCGCGCGATCTCGCGCAGATCCTCGGGGTCCGTGCCCCCCCGCCCGCCCGCAGCAGCAACTCGCAGGACACAACGGTAAGCTGGCGCCGTTCGGCCGCAGCCGCCTTATTGCCGGACGGCGCCGCGCTTTGGGACGCGGCCGCCTCCTCCGCCGGCACCGGTACTTGCGGTGCTTCCCGCACCTCCCCCACGAAGCGAAAGCCCTTGCGCGGCAGCGTGCGGATCAGGCGCTGCCGCTCGCCGCTGTCGCTCACTGCGGTTCGGGCCGCGTTGATGCGGGTGGTGAGAGCCGACTCCGAGACGATCCGCCCGCCCCACACCGCCTCGATCAGATCGTCCTTGCTGATGACGCGATGCCGATTGGCGACCAGATACTCCAGTATGTCGAAAACCTGCGGCTGTACCGCAATCAGGAGAGAGCCCCGGTGCAACTCGCGCTGACCCGTATCGAGGACGAAATCTTCAAATGAATACAGCAACTTACTATCACCCGATTGGCCCGCGGGTTACACCATTGGACCTGCGTGCGCCGCAAAAATCAAGGAAACGGTAAGGGAATCTTAAGCCCGGCTGAAAGTCACGACCGGCGCTCCTTCTCATACTCTCGACGATCGCGGGCGATGGGGTTGCATCGCCTTCGGGGTGATTGCGCAGGAAGCCATCGCTACAACGATCGACCTGAAGGCCCTCTCATGCTTTTGAATCTCTCTATGATTCGGCCCGATTTCCTCGAAGCCGGTGCGTCCGGTCCTCTCGTCGTGCTTGTCCACTCCGGGGCGTCGGGCGCGCGCCAGTGGCGGCGGCTGATGGACGATCTCAAGGATCGCTATCGCGTCCGCGCCGTAAATCTGTTCGGCTACGGCGCGACGCCGCCGTGGCCCGCCGACGCGACGCAGTCAATCGCGGATCAAGCGCGCCTCGTCGAGGACGCGATACCCGCGGACGTCGATAAAGTCTGTCTCGTCGGCCACTCGCTCGGCGGACTCGTCGCGATGAAGCTCGCAGCGCGGGTCGGCGCCCGGGTGACCAAGCTCGTCCTGTTGGAGACCAACCCGTTCGATCTGCTACGGCAGGCCGGCCGGCGTGAGGCCTTCGCAGAGGCCGTGGCGTTGCGCGACTGCGTCAAGACCTGCGGCGCAAGCGGGCAATGGGAGACCGCGGCCGAACGCTTCGCCGACTACTGGGGCGGCGTCGGCTCCTGGCAAGGAATGTCATCCGAGCGCCGCGCTGCTTTCGCGCAAGCGCTGAGACCGAACTTCCATGAATGGGATGCAGTCATGGGCGAAACGACGCCCGTCGAGGAATGGGCCCGCACGCTGCCGCGTACGACGTTGGCGGTGTACGATCCCAGCACGGTGTTGCCAATCCGGGAGATCGCCGCGATCTTGCGCGCGGCCTGCCCGGCCTGGCGGCACCAGCAGGTGCCGGGCGTTGGACATATGGCGCCGCTGACACGGCCGGACGTGGTCAATCCGATCATCCGCTCATTCCTTGATGCCTGATGCGCAATCCACGGGGATTCGAGGGGCGAGCTTGTTCCTAGAACGCCAACTGCCATTGCACGATCCTGTGTGAGGAGCCGCCCAGTACGACGAAGCCGCGGACGGCGCAAGTCCGCCTTGGGTCAAGATGCGAAGAATGGGAGCCTCCGCACCGTGTCTGCTTCACCGCTGACACCGGAAGTGCAAACGGCGCTTCCCACGCTCATGACTGCACGACCTAGTTCTCGGGCCGCCAGCGCAGCAGATACCGCTCCAGCCGGTTGATGCCGAGATCGATCAGCAGCACCACCGCTGAGGTCAGGATCAGGCCTGCGAAGACGCCGGTGGTGTCGAAGACGCCCTCGGCTTGCGCCACCACATAGCCGATGCCGCGAGCGGAGCCCAGGTACTCGCCGACCACCGCGCCCACCAGCGCGAAGCCGATGCTGGTGTGCAGGCTCGAGAAGATCCACGCCATGGCTGAGGGAAGGTAGACGTAGCGGAGCAGCTGGTGCTCGCTCGCCTGCAGCATGCGCGCGTTGTCGCGCACGACCGGGTTCACCTCGCGGATGCCCTGGAACGTGTTGAAGAACACGATGAAGAACACCAGGGTCACGGCCAGCGCCACTTTGGAGGCGATGCCGAGACCGAACCACAAGATGAAGATCGGGCCCAGGATCACCCGCGGCAGCGCGTTGAGGATGCGGATATAGGGATCGAACACGCGCGCGAGCAGCTCGACGCGCGCGAGCGCCAGGCCGCAGGCGACGCCGAAAACGGTGCCGATCACGAAAGCGAGCAGCGCCTCGATGAGGGTCGTCGCGAGGTGCGGCCAAATGAACCCCGAGACGATCCACTTCACTATTTGCATGGCGATGGCGGAGGGCCGGCTGAAGAAGAACGGGTCGAGCGTCTCGGTAGCCACCGCCGCTTCCCAGCTTCCCATGAGCGCGGCGAAGACGCCGATCTGCAGGGTCAGCACATAGAGGCGATTCAGCGGCTTCCTGCCGGTAGTGGCGACGCGCTCCCGGCCGCTGCTCTCGTTCGCGCTCATCGGTTACCCGCCGCGTAGGATTGCCGGACCTCGTCGCGCAAGTCCGACCAGATTCGTCTGTAGAGCTGCATGAACTCCGGATTGAGGCGGATCTCCGCGACGTCGCGCGGACGAGGCAACGATACCTCGTAGTCGCCCTTGATGCGCGCCGCCGGACCCGCGGAGATCACCACCACGCGGTCGGCGAGGGCGATCGCCTCCTCGAGATCGTGCGTGATGAACAGCACCGTTTGGCGGCTTTCCTGCCAGAGATCGAGCAGCTCGTTCTCCATGATCTGCCGGGTCTGCACGTCGAGAGCTCCGAACGGCTCGTCCATGAGCAGGATTCGGGGATCGACGATCCAGCTCTGCGCCACGGCCACGCGCTTGCGCATGCCGCCGGAGAGCTGGTGCGGGAACCGGTCCTCGAATCCCTTGAGTCCGACGCGCTCGATGAAGTGATTCGCCCGCGCGGTCGCCTCCGCCTCCGGCACGTTGCGGAAGACGAGCCCCAGCCTCACGTTGTCGAGCACGGTGCGCCAGGGCAGCAGCGCATCCTGCTGGAACAAGTACGTGGCGTCGCGGTTGATGCCCTGGAGCGGCTCGCCGAAAATGCGGGCGCGCCCCTCGGGCGGCATCAGCAGACCCGCCGCCACATTGAGCAGCGTGGACTTGCCGCAGCCGGAGGGGCCCACGATCGCGACGAACGTGCTCTCGGCGATGTCGAGCGAGATGTCGCGCAGCACCGTGTGCACCTCGCCGGCTGGCGTGGGAAAACGCACGGTCACGCGCTCGAAGGCGACGGCGGGAGTGCTCATGGCTCCTATCGCCCCGCATCCGGATTCGGCACCGGGATGCGAAGCGTCGGCCGGAACCGCGTCTCTAGTTCATCAAACCCAGCTTCTTGCCCGCGGCTTCCGCGAATTTGTTGTCGTAGGTCTTGGTGATGTCGATCTTGGCATTGGCGATCTCGGGATCAGAGCCCGCGAACACCTCCAGCACCGCCTGCGCGCCTTTGGGGTCCATCTTCCCGTCGATCGAGTACTGCGGCATCGTGTTCTTGAGCGCGGCGAGATAAAGCGCCTTGTCGCTACCCACGAGATTGTCCGGCATCTTCGCCATGATCTCCTCGGGCGTGTGCTGGTGGATCCACTGCAGCGTCATCACGATCGCCTCGGCCAGCGCCTGGGATTCCTTGGGGTGCTTCTCGACCCAAGCGGTCTGGGTGTAGAGCGCGCCCGCGGGATAGGCGCCGCCGAGCACCGCCAGCGTGTCCTTCTCGCTTCGGGTATCGCTGAGGATGCGGATTTCCGGATGCTTCATCTGCAGCACCGTGGGTACCGGCTCGACCAGCACGCCGGCGTCGACCTGGTTCTGCTCCATGGCCGCGACCGAGGTGGCGCCGTTGCCGATGCCGACCACCGAGGTCTGTGAGGGGTCCTCGCCGTCCTTCCGCAGCAGATATTTCAAGAAGAAGTCGGTCGACGAACCAGGCGCGCTCACGCCGACCTTCTTGCCGACGAGATCCTTCACGGACGTGATGGTCGAGGAATTGCCGGGTGACACCATCAGCACCAAGCCGGGAAAGCGATCGAACACCACAATCGATTCCAGGAATTTGCCCTTGGCCTGCAGCTCGACCGTGTGGTCGTAGAAACCCGAAACCACATCGGAGCTGCCGCCGAGCACCGCCGTCAGCGCCTGCGACCCGCCCTTGAAGTCCGCAAGCTCGACCTGGACGCCCGCCTTCTTGTAGTTGCCGAGTTCCTCGGCGAGCATGGTCGGGAGGTAGCAAAGGCAGCTCCCGCCGCCCACCGCGATCTTCACGGTAGGAAGGTCGTCGGCGCGTGCCGAGCCGGCGGCGCCGAGCAACAGCAGAGCGCTCGCGGCAAATAAGCCCCAACGCCAACGGCGGCCCATCGCGGGCTCCGATTTGCGTGCGGTCATGGGTGTTTCCTCCTTGGATTTCTCGGGGCGCCGTCGGGACGCCATGGGCTAGACTTGCCATATTCCGTCGCGCCACGCCAGCATGCGCACGGCCATCGCCGACGCATTCCCGCTCACGAGGAAGGCACCCATGCCCATCACCCTCCTGCCCACGACCGTGGTCGGCAGCTACCCGCAGCCGGATTGGCTGATCGACCGCGGCGCGCTCGCGACCCAGGCGCCGCCCCGAGTCCGATTGGAGACGCTCTGGCGCGTCCCTAAACCGTTGCTCGAGCCGGCGCAGGACGACGCCACCGTCCTGGCGATCCGCGACATGGAGCGCGCGGGTATCGACATCGTGAGCGACGGCGAGATGCGGCGCGAGAGCTATTCCAACCGCTTCGCGACCGCGCTCGACGGCGTCGACATCGACCATCCCGGCGAGGCGCTGACGCGCAGCGGCAAACTCCAGCTGGTGCCGCGCGTCGTGGGTCCGATCCGCCGGCGCCACGCCGTCGAGGTGCGCGACGTCGAGTTCCTCCGGCGCAATACCGACCGACGCATCAAGATCACCCTGCCCGGCCCCTTCACCATGGCGCAACAGGCCAAGGACGAGCACTACAAGGACGAGGCCGCGCTCGCGATGGCCTATGCCGACGCGGTGAACGCCGAGGCGAAGGACCTGAAAGCGGCTGGCGCCGATGTGATCCAGCTCGACGAGCCCTACATGCAGGCGCAGCCGGAGAAGGCCCGCGAGTATGCGGTTGTCGCGATCAACCGCGCGCTCGAGGACGTGCCGGGCCCCACCGTGGTGCACCTCTGCTTCGGCTATGCCTATATCGTGCGCGGCAAGCCCAGCGGCTACTCGTTCCTGCCCGAGCTCACGCAAACCCGCGCCGACCAGGTCTCGATCGAGGCGGCGCAGCCGAAGCTCGACCTCGGCATTCTCCGAGATCTCGCGCCCAAGACCGTGATGCTGGGTGTGCTCGATCTCGCCGACCCCGCGATCGAGACCGCCGAGACAGTGGCGGACCGCATCCGCGGTGCGCTCGAATTCGCGCCGCCCGAGCGGCTCGTGCCCGCGCCCGATTGCGGCATGAAGTATCTGCCGCGCGCCACTGCCTTCGGCAAGCTCAAGGCGCTGGCGGACGGCGCCGCGATCGTGCGGCGCGAGCTGCAGGGCCGAGCTTAGCGTCTCTTTAACCCACGCAGAGGCTCAATCACGCGCCTGCGGCCCAAAGAGGCCTCGAGGATTTGTCGCAATTCGGAGCGGCGGCCATGCTGGTTGCGATGTTCACCACTTTCGCCGCGAGCCGGAAGGAGCCGCTCGCCGACATGGTGGGGCGCGTGCATGCGGGCTTCCTGGCGGCCGGCTTTGGCGAGCCCACTGTCCGTTTCACGTTCTCCGATCCGCCGGCGGCGAGCCCCGAGATGACCGTCGTTCAGACAACAATGGGAACCAAGCCGGTGTCGAGCATCGAGCGCGTGCTGAAGCGGTGGCCCGAGCTCGGAAAGTTCGCGCGCGACATCGGCTCGGGCACCGCGCGCGGCGTCAAGACGCGCATCCTGACGAACCTCACGCCATCGGGCGTGATCGAGCCCGTAGATTTCGCGGTTCTCAAGGAGATCGCGCAGGGCGTTCCGAGATCCTTCCCGTTTCGCGGCGTCAGCTTTCATTTCTCCGCCGGGGGATTCTCCGAAGGCGCGCCGCTGCCGACGGTTCCCGACCCGCGCACGCTTGGCATGCTCATCAGCGCCGGCGTCGATATCCGCACGGGCACGCCGATCACCGGTGGCGTCACCGTGCAGGATTCATGGTGGGTGAACGGCCGCCAGCGATCGCTCCAGGCGATGCGGGTTGTCGAGGCCGACCCCGCCGCGCAGAAGCTGCCCCCGCCGCCGGAGAGCGTCGCCGCCGTGCTCGCCGCCTGCGGCAAGGCGCGCAAGACCATCCAGATTCCGCTCGTGCTCCCGCCAGCCGGCGCGACACCGGAGCTGATCGTGCCGGTGGGCGTCGTGGCAAAGGAGACGGCGGAGGCCATCCGGTCCGTGGTGCAGGCCTATCGCGCCAAAATGACCGAGCTGCTGGAGGCGCTGCCGCACGACCTGCCCCATGAGGTCGAGGCCGGGACCGAGACGGTGTCGCCCAACACGGGCCTGCCGTCGACCGGACCCAAAAAACCCGATCTCATTCGCGCCTTCGCGCCACTGGGCTATGACTGTCGGGGCGAGAGCGGCACCCTTGCGCTCCAGCGCCGCACGCCCGGCAACCTCGCCGTGACGCTCCATCTCGACGTCGGCACCTGGTTCAGCTCGGTCACGGCGAGGATGCAGGTGATCGGCCTCAAGGACGGGAAGGGCTTCAGGGCGCCGCTGAGCCTTCCGGTGTCGCGGCTCGCGGTTCGCGGCGTCGAGCTCCCCGGTCAGTTCCCGATCGGCAACGCCGAGCGCTGGGGCAAGATCGTGGACAATCTCGCGACGCTCGTGGCGGCGCTCGACCGCAGCTTCGTGCCGGAGATCGAGGCGATCACCGGCCCGTCGCCGGCGTGGTTCAAGCCAGAGGCGACGAGCTAAACCGAGAAGTACTTCGCCTGCGGGTGCGTCACCACGATCGCCGAGGTCGATTGCTCGGGGTCGAGCTGATCTTCCTCGGTGAGGCTCACGCCGATGGCGTCGGCGCCGAGCAGCTTCAGCAGCGGCCGCTGGTCCGCCAGATTGGGACACGCCGGATACCCGAAGGAGTAGCGGCTCCCGCGATAGCCTTGGCTCAGCATGGCCTCGAGCTCCCGCGCCTCCTCGCCGGCGAAGCCCAGCTCGGCGCGGATCCGCTTGTGCACATATTCAGCCATCGCCTCCGCCATCTCCACAGAGAGGCCGTGGAGATAGAGGTAGTCCTGGTAGCGGTCCTCGCGGAACCATTCCTGCGCCACCTCTGTGGCGCGATGGCCGACGGTGACGACCTGGAGGCCGATGATGTCGCGCTGGGGGTCGCTCACATCGCGGAAGAAATCGGCGATGCAGAGACCGCCGTCCTTGTTCTGGCGCGGGAAGGTGAAGCGCACCAGCTCCGTCGTGCCGTCCTCGGCGTAGAGGATCACGTCGTTGCCGGTGGCGGCGCACTTCCAATATCCGTAGACCGCTTGCGGCACCATGATGTCCTGCTGGATCACGGTATCGACCAGGCGCTGCAGGATCGGGCGTAGCTCCCGCTGCGCCCAGGCCTTGAACTCGTCGAGGGTGCGGCCCTGCTTCCGGTAGCCCCAGTGGAACTGGTAGAGCATGCGCTCGTTGAGGAACGGCACCAGCGCCTTCACCGGTACGCGCGCGATGGTGCGCGCGCCCCAGAAGGGCGGCGTCGGCACCGCGAGATCGTGCGTCAGCTCCGTGCGCCGGAGCCGGATCTCCTCGAGATCGACGGGGCGCAGCACTTTCGCGTCGGCGGCGCGGCCGAGCTTCCGCTTCTCGTTGACCGGCTTGTTCTCGGCCTTCGCCTTGAGCTCGGCGAGATGCTTGTCGAAACCGCCGCTCATCACCTTGTCCATGAGATGCAGGCCGTCGAAGGCATCGCCGGCATAGGCGACGCGGCCGCAGGCATAAGCCTTGACGCAATCCTCCTCGACATAGCGGCGGGTCAGAGCGGCGCCGCCTAGCATGACCGGCACCGAGAAGCCGCGGCGCGTCATCTCCTCGAGGTTCTCCCGCATGACCACGGTCGACTTGACCAGCAGGCCGGACATGCCGACGGCATTGGCCTTGTGGTGCTCCGCGGCCTCCAGGATCGAGGCAATCGGCTGCTTGATGCCGAGGTTGACCACGCGATAGCCGTTGTTGGTGAGGATGATATCGACGAGATTCTTGCCGATGTCGTGCACGTCGCCTTTCACGGTCGCAAGCACCACCGTGCCCTTCTGCTGTCCCTCGACCCGGTCCATGTGCGGCTCGAGATAGGCCACGGCCTGCTTCATCGTCTCGGCCGATTGCAGCACGAAGGGCAGCTGCATCTTGCCGGCGCCGAACAGCTCGCCGACCACCTTCATGCCGTCGAGCAGGAAGGTGTTGATGATGTCGAGCGCGGGGTGGCTCTGGAGCGCGAGCTTCAGATCCTCGTCGAGGCCCAGCCTGTCGCCATCGACGATGCGCTGCTTCAAGCGCTCTTCCACCGCCGCGGGCCGCTCCTTCTTCGCGGCTTTCGCGGCCTGACGATTCTCGAACAGCGCGATATAGGCGTGCAGCGGATCGTAGCCGGGGCGACGACGATCGTAGATCAAGTCCTCGGCGATCCTCGCCTCCGCCTCGGGGATCTTGTGGAATGGCACGATTCGGGAGACGTGGACGATGGCGGCGGTAAGTCCGCGCTTCAGCGCGTGATCCAGGAACACCGAGTTGAGCACGTGTCGGGCCGGCGGATTGAGGCCGAAGGAAATATTGGAGAGGCCGAGCGCGATCTGGCAGTCCGGCAGCTCCGCCGAGATGCGCTCGATCGCGTCCAGCGTGTGGAGGCCGAGCTTGCGATCGTCCTCGTTGCCGGTGCAGATGGTGAAGGTGAGCGGATCGATAATGAGATCGGAGTCCGACAGTCCGAACCGGCCGCACGCGAAGTCTCGCAGGCGCTTGGCAACCGCGACTTTCCGCTCGGCCTCCTTGGCCATCCCCTGCTCGTCGATGGTGAGCGCGATCACCGCGGCACCGAAGCGGCGGGCGAGCTCCATGCGTTTCTCGGCGGGCACCTCGCCGTCCTCGAAATTGATCGAGTTGATGACGGGCTTGCCGCCGTAGAGCTTGAGCGCGGTCTCGAGCACGCCGAGCTCCGTCGAATCGATCACCAGCGGCGCCGTCACGCTGCCGCGCATGCGGCGCACCGCCTCCGTCATGTCGGCGATCTCGTCGCGGCCGACGAAGGCGGTGCAGAGGTCGAGGGCGTTCGACCCCTCCTTCACCTGCTCGCGCGCCATCTCGACGCAGCCGTCCCAGTCGCCCTTCTCCTGGCGCTCGCGGAACTGCTTGGAGCCGTTGGCGTTGCAGCGCTCGCCGATCGAGAGATAGGCGTTCTCCTGACGCAAGGCGACGGGCTGATAGAGCGAGGCGAGCGAGGGCACCCAATAGCGCTTGCGCTCGACCGGCGTCGGCCGCTTGCCCGCGGTTCCCAGCCGCTTCAGCACCTGGTCGAGCGCCGCGATGTGCGCGGGCGTGGTGCCGCAGCAGCCGCCGATCAGATTGACGCCGTCCTCCAGGATGAACCGCTCCTGCCACTGCGCCAGCACCTGGGGCGACAACGGATAATGCGCCTTGCCGTCGACCAACTCCGGCAGGCCCGCGTTGGGCTGCACCGAGATCAGGCCGGGCCAGCTTTCGCCGAGCCATTTCACGTGCTCGGCCATCTCCTGCGGACCGGTCGCGCAGTTGATGCCGACCAGCGGCACCGCGAGCGCGTCGACGACGGTCGCCGCCGCTGCGATGTCGGCGCCCACCAGCAAGGTGCCGGTGGTCTCGACGGTCACCTGCACCAGGATCGACGTCTCGGTTCCGGCCTCTGTGCGAGCGCGTTTCGCGCCGTTCACCGCCGCCTTCAGCTGCAGGGGATCCTGGCAGGTCTCAATCAGGATTGCCTCGGCGCCGCCGGCGATCAGGCCCGCGGCCTGGATCGCGAGCGCGTCCTCGAGCATCTGGTAGTCGACATGCCCCAAGGTCGGGAGCCGCGTGCCCGGTCCGACCGAGCCGATGATGAAGCGCGTGCGGCCGTCGTCGGCGAACTCCTCGCGCACTTCCCGCGCCAGCTCGACCGCGCGCTTGTTGAGGTCGAAGGCGCGGTCCTGCAAGCCGAACTCGCCCAGCGTGATCGGCGAGCCGCCGAAGGTGTTGGTCTGGATCGCGTCCGAGCCCGCGCGGAAATAGCCGCGATAGATCTCGCGCACCAGGTCCGGCCGGCTCTCGTTCAGGATCTCCGAGCAGTTCTCGTGGCCCCAGAAATCGCGGTCGACATGGAGCGCGCGCGCCTGGATCTCGGTGCCCATCGCGCCGTCGCACAGCAGGACACGGTCCTTGAGATAATCGAGAAGATGAGCCACGTGATCCCCGTCCTATTCCACGTTTGCGCCGACGGCCGATGGCATCGGCGCCCGCACGCCCAGCATGTGACAGATCGCGACCGCGAGATCGGCGCGGTTCAGCGTGTAGAAATGAAACTCCCGCACTCCCTCGGCCTGCAGGAGCCGGCACTGCTCGATCGCGATCGAGGCCGCCACCAGCCGCCGCGTCTCCGGGTCGTCGTCCAGCCCCTCGAAGAGGCCGCTCATCCAGGCCGGCAGGGTGGCGCCGCATTGCGCCGCGAATTTCCGCGTCTGCGCCACGTTGGTGACGGGCAATATGCCCGGCACGATCGGCACGGCGATGCCGCGGGCGCGCGCCCGCTCGACGAAACGCAGGTACGCCGCGGTGTCGAAGAAGAATTGCGTGATCGCGCGCGCGGCACCCGCGTCGATCTTGCGCCTCAGGTTGTCGAGGTCGGCCTCGGCGCTGAGCGCCTCCGGATGCGTCTCTGGGAAGGCCGCCACAGTCACCTCGAAATCCGCCACCCGCTTCAAACCAGCCACGAGGTCCGCGGCATAGGCATAACCGCCGGGATGCGGACTATAGCGGCCGCGCTCGGGCGGCGGGTCGCCGCGGAGCGCAACGACATGGCGAATACCGGCTTCCCAGTAGTGCGCCGCCACCGCGTCGATCTCCGCGCGCGTCGCGCCGATGCATGTTAGGTGGGCGGCGGGCTCCAGCGGCGTCTCCCGCCGGATGCGCACGACCGTCGCGTGGGTGCGCTCCCGGGTCGAGCCGCCCGCGCCATAAGTGACCGACACGAAGCGCGGCGCCAGCGGCTCCAGCCGCTTCACGGCCTGCCAGAGCTTGGCCTCCATCTCCGCGGTCTTGGGCGGAAAGAACTCGAAGGACACCAGCGGACGCTGCGCGCCCTGGAGCCACATGGGATCGGCGCCGAGCAGCGCTTCCCGCCGGCCGTGCTCGCGGGCAGCCGGACTCATGACGAGATCCGCTCGCCGAGGTCGCCCACCGCACCGACGGCGCGACGCTGCTGCGGCACCGCCAGGCGCCGCCGAGCCGACCAGAGCGTCACCGTCAGCGGATCGCCCGGCAGGTGCGCGATCGGTCCGGGATCGAAACCGGCCTCCTCGCACCACTGCAGAACTTCCTCGTCCGCGAAGCCCAGGCGACGGTGCGCCTGCTCCGCGCGAAGCGCCTCGACCTCGTGCGGCGCGAAATCGACGATCGCGAGCCGGCCGCCCGGCTTCAGCACCCGCGCCGCCTCATGCAGCGCCCGCCGCGGGTCTTCGGCGTAGTGCAGCACCTGGTGGAACAGTGCGGCCTCGAAGCTCTCGCTCGGCAGCGGCAGCTGATACATGTCGCCCTGGCGCAGCGAGCAGTTGCGCAGGCCCGCGCGCTCCAGGTTGACGCGTGCCACCGCCAGCATCTCTCGGGAGAGATCGACGCCGACCGCGTGCTCGACGCGCGGCCCGAAGAGCTCGAGCATCCGGCCGGTGCCGGTGCCGACATCGAGAAAATCGCCGATGCCGTCGGTCGGCAACAAGGCGAGCAGAGCCGTCTCCACCTCGCGCTCCGCCACATAAAGCGATCGGATCTTGTCCCATTGCGGCGCGTTCGCTCGGAAGAAAGCCGCGGCGGCAGCCGCGCGCTCGCGCTTCAGCGCCTCCAGACGCTCGCGGTCGAGCGCCGCCACCGGGTCATCCTCCGGCAGGAGCCGCCGCAGGGCTTGGGCGAGCTGCGCTCCCGCGCCGCGGTGGGCCAGGCGATAGAAGGCGAACGCGCCTTCCCGGAACCGGTCGAGCAGGCCCGCCTCGCACAGCAGCTTTAGATGGCGCGAAACCCTGGGCTGGCTCTGGCCGAGGATCCCCACGAGATCGCTCACCGTGAGCTCCGCCTCCGAGCACAGCAGCATCAGCCGAAGCCGGGTCGGCTCCGCCACCGCTCGCAAGCCCGCCAGAATAGCGTCCACAATGTCCCCATCGAAGAGCAGATGGCGATATAAGGATATCTTTATGCGAATTGCAATGGGCAATAGCCCATGTCGGCCGATCGCTGCCTGGCGCTGGCAAAGCCTTTGGTGTGCTTAGGTCTTTCTTACTTATCTTCCGCGTCACTGGCGCCGGTGTGGGTTTTGTGATAACCGAATCGGCCTTGGCGGCAATCCGGTACGGAGCACAGGGGGTGCTCTGGCCTACCGGAGGGCATTGGGGCAGCCGCCGCAGTGGTCTGAGCAGGGGGTCGTTCGTCATGTCGAGTCGTCGTGCCTTCATGGGCTTCGCGGTCGTGCTGGCTGCGGGGGTTCTGGTCGCGCCCGTGGCGCAGGCTGCAGCGTCCAAGGAAGCGGAAACCTTCATCAGCAATCTCGCGAACGAGGCGCTCAAGGACCTCAGCGACAAGCTGCCCGAGCAGGAGCTCGAGAAGCGTTTCAAAACCCTGCTGGACAAGAATTTCGACATGCCGCGCATCTCGCGGTTCGTGCTGGGCCGCTACTGGAACGGCGCCACCGACCAGGAGAAGCAGGACTTCCAGAGCCTGTTCGAGGCCTATGTGGTGCGCGCCTACTCGATCCGTTTCAGCGAGTATTCCGGCGAGACGGTCAAGGTGACGGGATCGCAATCGGAGAGCGCCGACAACAGCGTGGTCGCCAGCCAGATCGTTCAGCCCGACGGCGCGCCGCCGGTGCACGTCGACTGGAGGGTGCGCAAGAACGGCGACGAGTTCCGCATCGCCGACGTCAGCGTCGACGGCGTCAGCATGGTGCTCACGCAGAAGCAGGAATTCGCGGCGGTGATCGAGCGGAACGGCGGCGGCGTCACCGGCCTCAACAAGGCGATCCAGGACAAGCTCAGCAACACCAACACCGCGCAACAGTAAGCCGGGCCGCGGCGCGGGCTCAGGCCCTCGTCAGCGGCTTGTAGCGGATGCGGTGCGGCTGGTCGGCGGCGGCGCCGAGCCGGCGTTTGCGGTCGGCTTCGTAGTCCTGATAATTCCCCTCGAACCACACGACCTGGCTGTCGCCCTCGAACGAGAGCATGTGGGTGGCGATGCGGTCCAGGAACCAGCGGTCGTGGCTGATCACGGCGACGCAGCCGGGAAACTCGACGATGGCATCCTCCAGCGCGCGCAGCGTATCGACGTCGAGATCGTTGGTGGGCTCGTCGAGCAGGATGACGTTGGCGCCGGACTTCAGCATCTTGGCGAGATGGACGCGATTGCGCTCGCCGCCCGAGAGCTGCCCGACCTTCTTCTGCTGGTCTGAGCCGCGGAAATTGAACAGCGAGCAATAGGCGCGGCTCGGCATCTTGCGGCGGCCGAGATCGATCTCGTCCTGGCCGCCCGAGATCTCCTCAAACACGGTCTTGGCGGGTGCCAGCGTATCGCGCGACTGGTCGACATACCCGAGCGTCACGGTCTCGCCGAGCCGCAATGAGCCGCGATCCGGCTTTTCCTGTCCGGTGATCATGCGGAAGAGCGTGGTCTTGCCGGCGCCGTTCGGGCCGATGATGCCGACGATGCCGCCGGGCGGCAGACGGAAGCTCAGATCCTCGATCAAGAGCTGGTCGCCGTACGCCTTGGCAAGGTGCTCGGCCTCGATCACGAGGTCGCCGAGGCGCGGGCCCGGCGGCAGCACGATCTGCGCGGTTTCCGGAGCTTTCTCGCGGCTCTGCGCCACCAGGCTTTCATAGGCCTGGATGCGCGCCTTGCTCTTGGCCTGGCGGGCGCGCGGGCTCTGGCGCACCCATTCGAGCTCGCGCTCGAGGGTGCGCTGGCGCGCGGCTTCCTGCTTGCCTTCCTGGGCCAGCCGCTTTTGCTTCTGCTCGAGCCAGCCGGAGTAGTTGCCCTCGTAGGGAATGCCGCGGCCGCGGTCGAGCTCGAGGATCCAGCCCGCGACGTCGTCGAGGAAATACCGGTCGTGGGTCACGGTCACCACCGTGCCCGGGTATTCCGCGAGGAAGCGCTGCAGCCACGCGACGGACTCCGCGTCGAGATGATTGGTGGGCTCGTCCAGCAGCAGCAGATCGGGGCGCTGCAGGAGCAACCGGCAGAGCGCCACGCGGCGACGCTCGCCGCCCGAGAGCTTGCTCACATCGGCATCGCCGGCCGGACAGCGCAGCGCATCCATGGCGATCTCGATGGTCCGGTCGAGCTCCCAGCCGTTGACCGCGTCGATCTTCTCCTGCAGCTCGCCTTGCTCGACGAGCAGGTCGTTCATCTCCTGGTCCGAGAGCGGCTCGCCGAGTTTCGCGCTCACGGCCTCGAAGCGCTCGAGCAGCGCCTTGGTGCCGGCCATGCCTTCAACAACGTTGCCGGCCACGTCCTTCGCGGGATCGAGCGCCGGCTCCTGGGCGAGATAGCCGACCTTGGCGCCCTCGGCCGCCCAGGCTTCGCCCGCGAACTCGGTCTCCACGCCCGCCATGATCTTGAGCAGCGTCGACTTGCCGGCGCCGTTCGGGCCGAGCACGCCGATCTTGGCGCCCGGCAGGAACGACAGCCAGACGTCCTTCAACACCTCGCGCCCGCCCGGATAGGTCTTGGAGAGACCCTTCATCACATAGATGTACTGGTAGGCGGCCATGCGAGAGGACTCCGGGAGTGACGGCGGCTGCGAGGGGGTTGGGGGTAGCCATCGCCCCCGGAGGCGTCAAGGTCTTTGTGGCGCGCTAGGGCGCGAACTCGAGCGAGCAGCCCAATGATCGTGTCAGCCGCTGAGGGCGAACCCCTCGTAGCCCCTCGCGGCGATTTCGGCGCAGATCTCCCGATACCGCGCCATTCCGCCCGCATAAGGCATGAAGACTCGCGGCTTGCCGGGCACGTTGGCCCCGAAATACCAGGAATGCGTGGCCAGCGGCAGCAGCGTGGCGTTCGCCGCCGCGTTGACCTGCTCTAGCCATTGGTCCGCCGCCTCGGATCTGGCTTCGATGCATTGGAGTCCATGTTCGCGCATGTGCGCGATGCAGTCGGTGATCCATTCGACATGCTGTTCAATCGCGACCGGCATGTTGCAGAGCACGGACGGGCTGCCCGGACCGGTTACGGTGAAGAGATTGGGAAAGCCGGCGATCTGCAGACCGAGATAGCTGCGCGGACCGACGCGCCATGCGTCCCTCAACGCAATGCCGTCGCGGCCGGTTATCTCGAGCTTCAGCAACGGGCCGGTCATCGCATCGAACCCGGTGGCGAAAACGATGATGTCGAGATCGAACGCGGCATCGCGCGTCGCGATCCCAGTCGGCGTGATGCGCTCGATGGGCGACGCGCGCAAATCGACCAGCGAGACGTTTGCGCGGTTGAAGGTCTCGAAATAGCCGGTGTCGATGGGCGGGCGCTTGGCCGCGTAGGGATGATCGATATCCGACAGCGCCGCCGCCGTCTTGTCATCCTTCACGATCTCGCGGATCTTGGCGCGGATGAACGAAGCCGCCGTGTCGTTCGCCGCCCTGTCGACCATCAGGTCCTGGAACGTGGCGCGGAACTGCAGGCCCCCCTTCTCCCAGGCCGCCTCGTAGAGAGCCTGGCGCTCCTCCGGCGTGACGTCGAAGGTCAACCGGTCGGAGATGGTGAAAGCATGGCCGTTCGTGGTGGCGCGCATGACGCGCCTGATCTCGGCAGCGTTCGCCTTGACATAGCGCTTGAACTCGGCGGTCAGCGGCGCGTTGCGCGCGGGCACGCTGTAATTCGCCGTGCGCTGGAAGACCGTGAGATGGGCAGCCGTCTCGGCGATCACCGGCGCGGCCTGGATGCCGGTGGAGCCGGTGCCGATCATGCCCACGCGCTTGCCGGTGAAATCCACGCCGTCATGCGGCCATTGCCCGGTGTGGTACCAGTCTCCCGCGAAGTCGTCGAGGCCGGGAATGTTCGGGATATTCGCCGCGGACAGGCAGCCGACGGCGGCGATCAGGAACTTCGCCGAGAGCGTATCCCCGGCTTCGGTGGTCACAAGCCATCTATGCGTCGCCGCGTCGAAACGGGCCGCCGTCACGCGTGTACCGAAGCTTATGTCGCGCCGAAGGTCGAAGCGGTCCGCGACAAAGTTCAGGTAGCGAATGATCTCCGGCTGCTCCGGATAGCGCTCCGTCCATTCCCACTCCTGCAACAGTGCGTCGGAGAAGGAATAGCAATAGGAATGACTTTCGGAATCGCAGCGGGCGCCGGGATAGCGGTTCCAGTACCAGGTGCCGCCGACACCGTCGGCCGTCTCCAGCACGCGAACCGACAAGCCCAGCCGGTCGCACAGGCAGAGAAGTTGATAGAGACCCGCAAACCCCGCACCGACGATCAGCGCATCGAACGTGCCCGTCACCGCCGACCTTGGTGTCGCTGAGTTCGTCTTGACGCTCGTCATCGATGCCAATGTCTCTTCCCGTTCAATGTTGCCGGCATAATGTCCTTCGTACCGCCCTCGATTGCCCGCGCACGGCTCGCCAATGGCACGGTGCCGTGATATCACACCGGCTAGTTTTGAGGAACGCATGACGGTCGATAACATCTTCGATCCCTCCCATTACGCCGATGTGCGGCGGCCCCTGGCGCAAGCGCGGACTTTGCCCAGCTGGTGCTACACCTCGGAGGCGTTCCACGAGCGCGAGATCCAACGGATCTTCATGAAGACGTGGAATTTCATCGATCGCATCGATGCGGTTCCCAATCCCGGCGACTATATCGCCGTCGATACCTTCGCGGGGCCCGTCATCGTCCTGCGCGATCGCGGGGGCAAACTGCGCGCCTTCGCGAACACCTGCCGGCACCGCGGCTCGCGCCTGCTGGTCGGCGGCGGCAATTGCCGTGGCATCGTCTGCCCCTAT
Source organism: Allostellaceae bacterium (assembly GCA_035604335.1). Taxonomy (GTDB): domain Bacteria; phylum Pseudomonadota; class Alphaproteobacteria; order ATCC43930; family CGMCC-115725; genus DASZHJ01. The sequence continues at coordinate 25,929 of DATNIT010000155.1, forward strand.
CACAGCTGGACCTACGGCTTGGATGGCGCGCTCCTGGGCGCCAAGGGCATGGAGCGGACAGCCGGCTTCGATAGGAGCCAATACGGCCTCAAGCCGATCAGGCTGGAGACCTGGGGCGGCTTCATGTTCATCAATTTCGACGCGAATGCCGAGGGCTTGCTCGAGTCCCTGGGCGAGCTGCCGCAGAAATTCGCGAGCTACAAATTCGACGACATGGTCTGCACGCGGCGCAGCGAGTACGAGCTCGCCTGCAACTGGAAGCTCATCATCGAAAACGCTCACGAGGACTATCACACCCAAACCGTGCACCGGACCTCGCTCGGCAACCAAGTGACCGAGCCGGAATCGAGCCCGGTCGGCAACTGGGATGCCCTCTTCCTGCCGCTCGCGACATCGGTTGCCGTCCTGCCCGGCGAGCTCGCGCCATTCCCCCATATTCCTGGTCTCGAGGGAAAGCTGGCGCACGGCACCTACTTCACGCTGCTCTATCCCGCCACACAGTTCGCCTGCGTGCAGGACTGCATGTGGTGGCTGAGGGTGACTCCCGTGAGCGCGATGGCCTGCCGCCTGAACGTCGGATTCTGCTTTCCGAAATCGACCGCGGCGCGGCCCGATTTCGCGCAGGAGGTCGAGGCCTATTACCGGCGCTGGGACATCGGCATTGCCGAGGACAACAGCACGGGCACGCTTCAGCAAGCGGGTCTACGCTCGCCTCTTTGCGAGCCGGGACCGCTCTCCTGGAAGGAGCCGAAGGTGCAAAGCATCGCGCTCTGGATCCTCGATCGCGTCTTGGATGAGCCGCAGGCGCTGTCGCCGCGTGCCGCGGAGTAACGCGACGAAGCAAGCGCGATTCCCGGAAACCTCCAAGGACCGGCTGACGCGCACGCCTGGCTGATCCGAGAGCTCGCCATAGAATATATATCCGGCGCAACTTTCGGCGTATGCCATCCGCTCGGGAATGGCGCTACGCGTCTGCGGACCGATCGACCGTCGCATCCACCTGCGCGATCAGCTCGGGCGGCAGAGGTCCCGCGGCGGCTGCGGCGATGCATTCCTCGAGTTCTCCCGGATTCTTTACGCCGAGGACAACCGTGTCGACGCCCGGGATCGAGAGCGCATAGCGGTGCGCAATCGCCGCCGGATTCTCTCCAAGCTCGACGCACAGCCGTCTGAACTTGGCGGCGCGCGCGTAGTCGCGGACCTCTTCGTGGTCGGGCGGCAGATCGCGGTCGATGGCGGCGGTGAGGGCGCCGGCTTGCACCGCGCGGATGCCCATGACGCCGACGCCGTTGGCTTTCGCCGCCGCGATCACCGCGCGCGGCTTGGCGGGACCTTCGAAGAATTTGAGCGAGCCCGGCGAGTCCAGGAGATTGGCGATGCATTGCACCGCCGCGGGCGCGGGACGATCGCTGAGGAGCTTGATGATGGTATCGGGATGCCCGATACCGGTCAGACCCCAGGCGCCGATCAGGCCTTCCGCCTTGAGACGCTCGAGCACGGGCCGGACGGTACCGACGAAGCGCGCGTAGGGTGTCATGCGCGTCGCCGCATTGGCGTGCCGCCGCATCGGGTGGTCATCCGGCACCACGTTCGAATGCAGGAGGAAGAGATCGAGACGCCTCAGGCGCAAACGCGCGAGGCTGTCCGCGATCGATTGGCGCAGCCGCGTCTCGACTTCGGCCGCGGGCGCATCGCCGAGCAGGCATTTGCTGGTGACGCGCACGCCGGCGGGGAGCCGGCCGCCGAAGGCCTCGCCCACGATGCTCTCCGCCTTGCCGTCGCCGTAGCGGGGTGCCAAGTCGAGCAGGTTGATGCCGGCGTCGACGGCGGCACGAACCGTGGCGATGCACTCCTCGTCGGTCGTGGCGCCCCAGAGCATGCCGATGCCGCCGCCGCCGAGGGTGAGCGCGCTGACCGACGGCTGAGAGCCGAAAGGATGCAGCTTCATGAGATGGTTCCTTCCAGGTGTGCGCGCCTAATTACCAGCAAGGTAGTTGCGTGGCCAAGGCACCATCACCACGATCGGGCGATCGCCCTCGCTCAATCGGTGGATCCCGCCATGAAACTCCTCTATCAGACGCATTCGCCCTATGCCCGCCAGGTGCTGGTGCTCGCCCATGAAACCGGCCTCGCCGACCGGCTGGAGGTGTGTCATCACGAGACCAGCCCGACCCGGCGCAACGAAGCGGTGTTCGCCGTCAATCCCTTGGGTAAGGTGCCCGCGCTGGTCCTCGACGACGGCCTCGCGCTCTTCGACTCCGCTGTCATCTGCGACTACCTCGACGGCGTGCATGGCGGACCCCGGCTGATCCCGCTGTCGGGCCCCGCCCGCTGGCTGGCGCTGCGGCGGCAGGCAATAGCGCATGGCATCGCCGATGCCGGCGGCGCGGTCCGCCAGGAGACCGAGCGGCGCCCCGCGCCCTATCGCTACCCGGCGATGCGCGACGGCCAGGCCCAGAAGCTGGTCGCGGCCTACGATTTCCTGGAGCAGCAATCGGCGCTCGACGGCCCGCTCGACATCGGCCACATCGCGCTGGCGACGGCGCTGAGCTGGATCGAGTTCCGCAATCTGCCGGGATTCCGCGCTGGCCGTGGGCACCTCGAAAGCTGGTATGATCGTTTTGCAAGACGCCCGTCGATGCTGGCAACGCCGCTCGCGGGCGAGGTCGTGGACTAACGCGGCGGCGCTTCCACCGCGGGCGCGGGCACGGCGGCGCGGGAGCGGCGGCCGAACCAGCCGCGGATCACCACGTAGAACGCCGGCGTGAAGATCAGGCCGAAGCCGGTGACGCCCAGCATGCCGAAGAAGACCGCGGTGCCCAGCGACTGGCGCATCTCCGAGCCGGCGCCGGTGGCGATCGCCAGCGGCACCACGCCCAGGATGAAGGCGAAGGAGGTCATCAGGATCGGCCGGAGCCGCGTGCGCGCCGCCTGCATCGCCGCCTCGAAGCGGTCGTGGCCCTGCGCCTCGGCCTGACGCGCGAACTCGACGATCAGGATCGCGTTCTTCGCGGCGAGCCCGATCAGCACGATGAAGCCGATCTGGCCGAGGATGTTCACGTCGAAGCCGCGGAGCAGTAATCCGCTCACGCCTGCGAGCAGACACATCGGCACGATCAGCACCACCGAGAGCGGCAAGGCCCAGCTCTCGTATTGCGCCGCGAGCACCAGGAAGACGAAGACCACCGACGCCCCGAAGACCAGCAGCCCCGTGTTGCCCACCAATTTCTCCTGGTAGGCGAGCTCGGTCCACTCGTAGCCGAAACCGTCGGGCAGGCGCTCGCTCGCCAAGCGCTCCATGGCCGCCAGCGCATAGCCGGTCGAATATCCCGGCAAGCTGTTGCCCTGCACCTCGGCGGCGGGATAGAGGTTGTAGCGCGCGACGCGATAGGGACCCGTGATGTCGCGGAAGGTCGCCACGGACCCGATCGGCACCATCTGGCCGTTATTGTTGCGGGTTTTGAGATTGGCGACGTCGCGGGGATCCTCGCGGAATTGGCCATCGGCCTGCGCGGTCACGCGGTAGGTGTGGCCGAGATAATTGAAGTCGTTGACGTAGGCGGAGCCCAGATAGACCTCGAGCGCCTCGAACACCCTGTCGGCGGGCACACCCAAGATCTCCGACTTCACGCGATCGATATCGGCGTAAAGCTTCGGCGTGCGCGTGTTGAAGAGCGAGAACACGCCGGAGAGGCCGGGCACCTGATTCGCGGCGCCCACGATGTCCTGGGTCGCCGCCTCCAGCGCCTGCAGGCCGCGGCTGCGCTTGTCCTGCACCATCATCTTGAAGCCGCCGGCATTGCCGATGCCGCGCACCGGCGGCGGCGGGATCACGATGATGAAGGCCTCCTGGATCGTCGAGAGCCGCGCGCGCAGGCTCGCCAGCACGCGGTCGGCGGAAAGCCCCTTGCCGACCCGATCCGCGAACGGCGCGAGCGCCGCGAAGATCGCGCCGGCGTTCGGCGCGTTGGTGAAGGTCGCGCCGTCGAGTCCGGCGAAGGGCACGGCGTGGATCACGCCCTCGGTGCCCAGGATGATCTTCGTGGCGTTGCGGACCACCGCGTCCGTGCGCTCGAGGGAGGCGCCCGGCGGCAACTGGATCACCGTGATGAGATAGCCCAGGTCCTGCTGCGGGATGAAGCCCGTGGGCGCGCGCTCGAACTGCCAGCCCGTGAGGCCGATGAGGCCGGCATAGACCACCAGCACGATGGCACTCCGCCGGACCAGCGCGCCGGTAAAGCCGCCGTATCCCGAGGACAAGCGGTCGAAGCCGGCATTGAAGCCGCGGAAAAAGCGCCGGATCGGCGCCCCCAGCGCGGATGACGCCGGCGGATGCGCCTCGTGCGGCTTGAACAGGAGCGCGCAGAGCGCCGGGCTCAGGGTCAGCGAGACGATGCACGAGATCACCGTGGCGGACGCGATGGTGACCGCGAATTGCCGGAAGAACTGGCCGGAGATGCCCGTGATGAAGGCCGCCGGGATAAACACCGCCGACAGCACCAGGGCAATGGCGATGAGCGCGCCGCCGACCTCGTTCATGGTCTCGTGCGCGGCATCGCGCGGCGACATGCCCTCGCGGATGATCCGCTCGACGTTCTCCACCACCACGATGGCGTCGTCGACCACGATGCCGATCGCCAGCACCAGCCCGAAGAGCGACAGGTTGTTGAGCGAGAAGCCCGCCGCCGCCAACACCAGGAACGTGCCGATCAGCGAGATCGGGATCGCCACGATCGGGATGATCGAGGCCCGCCAGGTCTGCAGGAACAGGATCACCACCACCACGACCAGGATCACCGCCTCGCCCATGGTGCGGAAGACTTCGCGAACCGATTCCGCGATGAACTGCGTGGGGTTGTAGACGATGTCGTACCTGAGCCCGGGCGGGAACGCCTTCGCGAGAGTTTGCATGGCGGCGAGCACGCGGTCGGCGGTGGCGAGCGCGTTCGACCCCGGAAGCTGATAGATCAACAGCGGCACCGCTTGCCGGTCGTCGAGATAGCCGTTGGCGTTGTAGTCCTGCGCGCCGAGCTCGACGCGCCCGACATCGCGCACGCGGGTGACGCGGCCATTGGCGTCCGTGCGCACGATGATGTTCTCGAACTGCCGCGGATCGGTGAGCCGCCCCAGCGTCTCCACGTTGATCTCGAAGGCGCCGGATTTCGGCACCGGCGGCTCGTTGAGCACGCCCGAGGCGACCTGCACGTTCTGCCCCTGCAGCGCCGTCACCACGTCGCCCGCGGTGAGGCCGCGGGCCGCCACCTTGTCGGGATCGAGCCAGATCCGCATGGAATAGTCGCGGGCGCCGAACACGCGCACGTCGCCGACGCCGTTGATCCGCGCCAGCACGTCTTTCACCTGCAGCGTCGCGTAGTTGGAGATGTAGAGCTGGTCGCGCGACGCGTCGGGCGAGCTCAGATGGATCACCATCATGAGGTCCGGCGAATTTTTGCGCACGGTGATGCCGACACGCTGCACCTCCGTCGGCAGCTGGGGCTGCGCCACCGCCACGCGATTCTGGACCAGCACCTGGGCGATATCGAGATCGGTGCCGAGCGCGAAGGTCACGGTCAGCTGGAGATTGCCGTCGCTGGTCGCCTGCGACGTCATGTAGAGCATGTTCTCGACGCCGTTGATGCCTTCCTCGAGGGGCGTGGCGACGCTATCGCTCACCACCTGCGCGGAGGCGCCCGGATAGTTCGCGCTGATCACGATGGTGGGCGGCGCGATGTCAGGGTATTGCGCCACGGGCAGCGAGAAATAGGCGATGCCGCCCAGCAGCGTGATGAAGGTCGAGACGACCATCGCGAAGATCGGACGGTCGATGAAGAAGTGCGAGAGGTTCATCGGGGGCGCGCCGGCTCAGTTCGCCTGCGCCTCGAGCTCGATCTTGCCGGGTTGCGGCGTCACCTTGGCGCCGGGCCGCGCGCGCACGAGACCATCGATGACGATGCGGTCGCTCGCGGCGAGACCCGAGCGGATGATGCGGAGATTGTCGTAGATCGGGCCGGTGCGCACGACCCTGGGTTCGACGGTGCCGTCATCCCGGACCACCATCACTTCCTTGCGCGACTGATCGGTGACCACGGCGGCATCCGGTACCAGGATCGCTTCATAGGGCTCCGAGCCGGGGATCCGGATCCGGCCGAACTGACCCGGCGTCAGAAAGAGATCCGGATTCGGGAAGATGGCGCGCACGCGAATGGTGCCGGACAGCCGGTCGACCTGATTGTCGACGAAATTGAGCTTGCCCTCGTGCGGCCAGCCCTTCTCGTCGTTCAGATGCAGCGCGACCGGGACCGAATTGTCGCGCGTCGACTTCATCAATCCCTTCTCGGTCGCGCGCTGATAGGCGAGGTAATCGGCCTCGCTCATGTCGAGATTGAAGTAGATGGGATCCAGCGAGACGATGGTCGTGAGCAGCGTGGTGCTGCCGCCGCCCTCGCCGCCACTCACGAGGTTCCCGATGCTCACGAGATGATTGCTGATGCGGCCCGAGACCGCAGCCGTGATGCGGGTGAACTCGACATTGAGCTGCGTGGAGCGGATCGCGGCCTTCGCCGATTCGACGGCGGCGGCAGCCACCTTCAATTCGGAAACCCGCTGGTCATAGTTGCTGACGGGCTCGAAGCCCTTGTTCTTGAGCTCCGAGGAGCGCTCCAATTGCCGCTGCGCGAGGTCTAGCTGGGCGTTCGCCTGTCCGAGTTGGGCCTGCGCCGCCGCCAGCGTCGCCTCATAGGGCCGCGGGTCGATCACGAACAGCAAGTCGCCCTGCTTGACCATCTGACCGTCCTCGAAATGGATCTCGGTCAAATAGCCGCTGACGCGCGCGCGGACCTCGACGTAGTCGACGGCGGCGAATTGCCCGGTGAACTCGTCCCACTCGGTGATTTGCTTCTGCAGGGGCGTGCTGACGGTGACGGTGGGTGGAGCTGGCGGCGCTTGCGCGTACCCCTGATTGCCGGCCCCGATGGTCATGACCAGCGAGAGCGATCCAGCCGCCGTTAGGGCGATCCTTGAGAGAGTTCGACACCGCACCTGCCCCTCCGATGGCTGTAACGCCTATTTATTGGTCGATCCCGGCCGGCGTGCGCTCCAATACCGTACCTATGCCGGGTCGGCTCGAATTCCACCGTGCCGGAAAATATGGTGCCGCGGACTTCATAAGCCATGCTCGCCGGTCATGTCAGCCCCTTATCCGAAAACCCCACGGGTCTGCGCAGGGAGCGGCGTTTGGACCGGCCGGGCCGCCGCGCCATAATGCCGGCGACCAAGGATAAGGGCGTGGAGCGATGGGCGATTTCGCCGAGGCTTTTCACACCGCTGGACGACTGATCCTCGAGCGCGATCCCAACCTGATCGCGATCGTGCTGCTGTCGTTGCGGGTGAGCCTGGGCGCCGTGGCGCTCGCGGCGATCATCGGGCTGCCGCTCGGCGCGCTGCTGGCGCTTTCGCGCTTTCCCGGCCGGGCCGGCGTGGTCATCGTCCTGAACGCTTGCATGGGATTTCCGCCGGTGATCGCCGGCCTCGTGCTCTATCTCCTGCTGTCGAGGGCCGGGCCGCTGGGCAGCTGGGGGCTCCTGTTCACGCCCACGGCGATGGTGATCGCCCAGTGCGGGCTCGTGACGCCGATCATCGCGGCGATCGCCCGTCAGCTCATCGAGGATCTCTGGGCGGAGCAGCGGGAGCAGCTGAAATCCCTGGGTGCGAGCCGGCTTCGCGCCGCCGCGACGCTGCTCTGGGATGCGCGGCTCTCGCTCGGCACCGCGGTGCTCGCGGGCTTCGGGCGCGCCAGCGCCGAGGTCGGCGCCGTCATCATCGTCGGCGGCAACATCTCCGGCGTCACTCGCACCATGACGACCGCGATCGCGCTCGAGACCAGCAAAGGCGACCTGTCGCTCGCCCTTGCGCTCGGCCTCGTGCTGCTGACGCTCGCGCTCAGCGTGAACAGCGCGGCGCAGATCGCCGGTGAGGCGCTTCGCCGGAGCGCGGGCTAGCCCCTATGCACGGCTCACCCTCCATCCTGCCGCTCCGCCTCGAGAACCTCGCGTTCACGGTCGGCACCGACCGCCTCATCGACGGCATCAGCGCACGTCTCGATGCGGGGCCGCGCACGGTGATCCTCGGACACAACGGCGCGGGCAAGAGCTTGTTGCTGCGTCTCTGCCACGGGCTACTGGCGCCGAGCGAAGGCCGCGTACTCTGGTCGGATCACGGTCTCGGCCAGGACTGGGTGCGTCGGCGGCAGGCCATGGTGTTCCAACATCCGGTCGTCCTGCGGCGCTCGGCGCGCGCGAATGTCACCTATGGCTTGGCGCTCGCGGGCGTCTCGTGGCGGGACCGCCGGAAGCAGGCCGAGGAAGCGCTCGCCGAGGTCGGGCTCGGCGAGCTGGCCGATCGGCCCGCGCGGGCGCTGTCCGGCGGCGAGCGGCAGCGGCTGGCGCTGGCGCGGGCTTGGGCTTTGCATCCGGAGGTACTGCTCCTGGACGAGCCCACCGCGAGCCTCGATCCCGCGGCGACCCGCGCGGTCGAGACCGTGATCGCGGCCTTCGACATGGCCGGCACCAAGATCATCATGACCACCCACGATCTCGGCCAGGCCCGGCGGCTCGCGGATGAAGTCCTGTTCCTGCACAAGGGCCGACTCCTGGAACACGGGCCCGCCAGCGAGTTTTTCGAGCGGCCGCGCACCCCCGAGGGCCGCGCCTATGTCGCGGGCGACTTGTTGTGGTAGTCAGCGCGCGCGACCAAAGGAGACGACGATGAAGCGATATCTCGCGCTGCTGGCGCTCGTCATCGCGGGGGTCAGCTCGATATCGGCTGCGACAGCGGCCGACGAGAAATTCATCACCGTCGCCTCCACGACGTCGACGGAGAATTCGGGCCTGTTCACCTATCTGCTTCCCGCCTTCACCAAGGCGACGGGTATCGAGGTGCGGGTGGTGGCGGTCGGCACCGGGCAAGCGCTCGCGCTGGGGCAACGCGGCGATGCCGACGTGGTGTTCGTGCACGATCGGCCGGCCGAGCTAAAATTCGTCGCCGCGGGCGGCGGCGTCGGGCGCCGCGAGGTCATGTACAACGATTTCGTCATTGTCGGACCGGCGGGCGATCCCGCCGGGATCGCCGGACTCATGGACTCGGTGGCCGCCTTCAAGAAGATCGCGGCCGCGAAGGCGACCTTTCTCTCCCGCGGCGATAAGAGCGGCACCAACGAGGAGGAGCTCAGGCTGTGGGGCGAGGCGGGCATCGACGTGACCCAGCAGCCGGGCAGCGATTGGTATCGCGACACCGGCTCCGGCATGGGCGCCACGCTCAATACCGCCGCGGGGATCGGCGGCTACACTCTGACCGACCGCGGTACTTGGCTCAGTTTCAAGAACCGGGCGGACCTCAAAATTCTGGTCGAGGGCGATAAACGCCTTTTCAATCAGTACGGCGTGATGCTGGTGAACCCCGAGCGCCACCCGAATGTAAAGCGCGAATGGGGACAAGCCTTCATCGATTGGCTTACGGCGCCCTCGGGCCAACAAACCATCGCCGGCTACAAGATCAACGGCGAGCAGCTTTTCTTTCCGAATTACAAGCCACCCGGCTCTTGAGCGCGGCGCCTCCGCCGGAGCCTTCGCTCCGGCGGAGCACGCGGCGCGCCCTCAGGGGACGCGATGCATCCGCAATGACTGCGGGGTGAACTGATAGATTATAGGGCCGTAGGCCGGCTTCAGCTCGGGCGCGCCGTGCACGTGGTGCATGGATAGGTCGACCGGATCGAACGTATAGATCACCGGCCCGGGCGTGGTGGGCGTGTTCCAGCCGGGCGGATAGACCGCGTGCCCGGAGGCAAAGACCGGCCGGGGCGCAAGCACCTCAAGCGCGAACGCGGCAATTCCCAGCGCACCGAGGTAAGTACGGATTCGAGCCATGGCTCATGTCTCCTGCTGAAGCGGAGGCCCGCGCCTGGCGCGCCTCCGCGCTTGTTCACTTCGGGCTAAAGACCTGGGATCGGCTCCTTTCATTCCCGGCGTCCCGCGCTCGGCGGACCCAGCCATTGAGCGTGACGTTTCCGGCACGTACGATTGCCAATCGCCGGATGTCGCGATAGTGTAATTTATCGGCGGAAAAACACGTCAAGAGGGCAATCTCTGCGCGGCTATGCACGAATCCGGTCGGGAGTGGCTCGGCTGATACCGCGTCTCAAAAAATACATTACGGGGAGGTAAAATGGCTCTGTCGTTTCTGGACAAGAAGCACAGCATCGCTCCGCCGGGTTACAGCCGCTGGCTGATCCCGCCCGCGGCGCTCTGCGTGCATCTCTGCATCGGTCAGGCTTACGCGTTCAGCGTGTTCAACTTGCCGATGACCAAGCTGCTGGGAATTACCCAGTCGACGCCGGACGATTGGAAGCTGACCGATCTCGGCTGGATCTTCTCCATCGCCATCTTCTGTCTCGGCTTCTCGGCCGCGATCTTCGGCCGCTGGGTCGAGGAGGGCGGACCGCGCCGGGCGATGTTCACCGCCG
>DATNIT010000156.1:0-4158 GCA_035604335.1 Allostellaceae bacterium
GTAGAGCGCACGCGCCGACATTTCCGCGGCGAGGTCGCAGTTGAGCACCTCCTTTACGGTTTGGCCGATGTGAAGAGAACCGAGCGTCTGCATATTGGGACTGCCTTCGAGGAAGATGATGCGTACGATGAGCTTGTCGGCATGCTGCATTTCTTCGATCGATTCCTGTCGCCACTGCTTGGCGAGGCTCTTGTAGCCCCAATTGTCGAGCAGTCGATAATGCAGCCAATATTGATTGACCGCCGTGAGCTCATGACGCAGCGCCTCGTTGAGGTACTCGATGACCTTGACATCGCCTTTCATGCTCACCTCCTGTCATACGAATAGGGGCCCGCTGCGTGGTTCGGCATTCCGGCACCCAGAAATCAAAACGTGAATGATCGGATCAGGTTCGCAGCTATCCCTATGACAGCGTATACCGAAGTATCGATGCAGGAAACGACGGTAGTCGAGGTTCTGCACAGTCGTCATCTCCGAAGCATCAAAGGTCGAAGTTCGACAACACACGCCGCCGCTGAACTACGGCCGTGAGACCGAGATCTCGACCATCGACCGCCACGATCCGTGCGTCGGCATCCGCGCGGTGCCGATCGGCAAGGCCAGGGTGGCGTGCGTGATCGCAGATCATTATCTACGCCTTGGTGGGCAGATCGGCGACAATCCGGCGTGGCCGTTTCCGCCACCGGCGCGCTGACGGCGCGGCCGCGGAGCGAAGGTCGACATGGACGATTCTCACCAACGTATCCGGGCCGCCATAACCGCCTTCGCGCGCGGCGAGCTCGTCATCGTGGCCGATGACGACGACCGCGAGAACGAAGGTGATCTGTTCGTCGCGGCGAGCCTGTGCACGCCCGAGAAGATGGCGTTCATCATCCGCCACACTTCGGGCATCGTCTGCGCGCCGCTCGCTCCGGAGGAAGCGCGCCGCCTGCATCTCGACCCGATGGTGGCGCTCAACGATGCGCCGCTGGGCACGGCCTTCACCGTGTCGGTCGACGTCCGCCACGGCCTCACGACCGGAGTTTCCGCGGAAGAACGCACCAACACCGTGCGCGCGCTCGCCAACGGCAACAGCGGTGCGGCGGATTTTGTACGACCCGGCCACGTGTTTCCGCTGATGGCGAAGGACGGCGGCGTGCTCATGCGCTCGGGCCACACCGAAGCCTGCGTCGATCTCTGCCGCCTCGCCGGTCTGCCGCCGGTCGGCGTGCTTGCCGAGCTCATGAATGACGACGGTACGGTGATGCGCGGCCCCGAGCTTGCCGCCTTCGCCGAGCGCCAAAAGCTCCAGCGCATCTCGATCGCGGAGCTGATCGCCTACCGGCAGGCGCGCGACAAGCTGATCGAGCGAGCCGGCGAGTTTCCGGTCGAGACCGAGATCGGCACGCTCACGGGCTATGCGTTCCTCACGCCGTTCGATCAGGTCTACCACATGGCCTTCGTCTACGGCCGCATCGGCGACGGCAAGAACGTGCTGACGCGGCTGCACCGCGCCAATATCATCTCCGACGTATTCGGCGGCGCAAAGCCGATCCACCAGGCGCTCGGGCGCTTCAAGGCCGAGGGCAGGAGGGTGCTGGTCCTCCTGCGCGACGGCACTGCAGGGGTGCCGATCGTTTCGATTCCAAAACTCGGCGAAACCCCATCCGACGAGGCGCGCACGCGGCAATGGCGGGCGATCGGTCTCGGCGCGCAGATTCTCAAGGATCTCGGCGTCAATTCCATAAGGCTCTTAACCTCCTCGCGCCGCATAACCTATGTCGGGATTTCCGGCTTCGGCATCGAGATCGTGGGAACCGAGCCGGTCGAGGGGTGAGCAGTTTGCGCGCGGTGCGCGGCGCGGGCAGCTGAAGCACCGTTGCTTCCAGTCACGACCAATCCTCAATCTCAGATTTACCGACCGTTAGAGATTTAGCTCCGCACGCTGCGGCCCAGTTAACTCCAAGAAAACCGCTTCGGCATTACCTTCTCTTAACCCTGTCCGGACACCAGTCCTAATGTTCCGAGCCTTCCGAGCTTACGCGCTTCAGCACCAGTGGCGGCTCGCCCTATTTGTAGGGCTCGTCTGCTGCGCACTCGGCTGGTTGCTCTTCACTATCATCGATCCCGCGGTCGTAATTGCGGGAGCAGCGAGCGCGCCGCAGCCGGTCGCCACAGCAATCTTGAGCGCAACGCTCGGCTTGTTGGGGTACGGCTCCGCGGTTTCATTCTCGCTCTGGCGGATCGCGCGACGAAATTCGGGTATGACCGCCGCATTCAACAACATGTCTCAGGGTTTGTGCATGTTCAATTCGGCGGTGCGGCTTGTTATCTGCAACGAGCGCTACATTCAGATGTATGGCCTTTCGCCTGAACAAACTTACCCGGGCTGCTCGCTGCACGACCTGCTCGAATACCGCAAAGCACGCGGCAATTTCTTCGGCGATCCCGATGAATACATCGCTGCCGGTCTGCGACTCCTCGCCGAGGGAAAGAGTTTCACCCGCCAGACCGAGATCAATGGGCGCATCATCTCCATCGCCAACCGTCCAATGGAGCACGGCGGCTGGGTGGCAACGCACGAGGACATCACCGAGCGTCGTCTTGAGGATCAAAAGCGCGACACCCTGGCCGCGCAAGAGCAGCGTCGGATCGTCATCGACGCGGCGATCTCAATCTTTCGCCAGCGCATCGCAGCGATGCTGAAAACGGTCGGCGATAGCGCAGTGGCGATGCGTTCGATCGCAACGACGCTGTTTGCGGCATCCCGCCAGACGTCGGAGCGCGCCGAGGGCGCCGTTCGGGCATCGAACGAAGCCTCTGTCAATGTCGAGAAGGCGGCGCTTGCCGCCGACGAATTGTCCTCGTCGATCACCGAAATAAGCCGGCAACTCGGGCAGACCAACCACCTCGTGGGAGCCGCGGTGAGCGAGGCGGACGCGACCAATGTCCAAGTTGGCGGGCTTGTGCACGCGGCGCAAAAGATCGGCGACGTGGTCAAGCTCATCCAGGACGTGGCCAAGCAGACCAACCTTCTTGCCCTCAATGCGACCATCGAGGCAGCACGGGCGGGCGAAGCGGGACGCGGGTTCGCCGTCGTGGCATCGGAAGTAAAGTCACTTGCCGTGCAGACGGCGAAGGCGACCGAAGAGATTGCCGGCCAGATCGCCGCCGTTCGGGTCTCCACCGGCGCGTCGGTCGAAGCGATCCGGCAGATCGCCGATCGCATGCAAGAGATCAAGCAATCTACCGCTGCCGTCGCCACCTCGGTGCAGCAGCAGGATGCCGCGACCGGAGAGATTTCGCATAACGTGGCGAGCGCTGCCAGGGAAACGAAGGAGATTGTATCGGTGTTCCACGAAGTCGCAAGCGCTGCGACCGAAACGCGCGGATCGGCAGAGACCATGCTCGACACATCCAAAGCCGTCGAAACCGCCGCAACCGATTTGCGCACCGAGGTCGAAGGCTTCCTGGAAAAGGTGGCCGTCTGACGGCGCAAAGCCGGTTGCTGGCGACGCGGATGCCCACGATTTGCCGGTTGCACATCGCAACAATAGTGTCATCCAGCGTCAGGTCCGGCTGCGCGCCGCGCGCTTGGCGCTAGTTGACTGCGGCCAGCATAATGAGAGAATCCGGATTGCTGCTTTATAACTCAGTCCATGTCACCATAAGCACAATCTGCCGGATCAGCTTCATGTGCGCCCAAGCTCGGATCGAAACGGAATAGCGTAGAGCAATAGGGGCAGACAACCTCACTGGCATCGCCCATAGTGAGGTAGATGTGTGGGTGATCTTGCGGCGGCTTAGCCCCAATGCATTTAAACTCGTGGCAGCCGACGCGGACGATCGGCACCCCAATTTCATTGTGAAACTTCGAATAATTTTGCATCTGCAGCGCGCGGGTTAGGCGCCCGATCGATGACGCAAGGTGCCGTGCATGGATCGCCGAGCGAGGGCTCGATCAGCACTCGGTGAGCGGCTCCCTTTTCGAATGATTCGGTTGCCGTCAAACGTACCCATAGCGACACGTCCAGGTGGAGCAGCGGATCAGCGCCCGTTCGCTGAAACCGCTCCGCTCATTCGACACGCTGCCGCGAGCATAGCGACGACCTTTCAAACTTTATTAACCGTGTGCGTGGCTAATGTTTCGGCCTCAAGTTACGAGGAAGCGGATTGGCA
>DATNIT010000157.1:0-8225 GCA_035604335.1 Allostellaceae bacterium
CGAGCACGTGCAGCCACCCCGACAGGTCCTGGAGAAACCAGGATTGCAGGAGCTGCAGGATGACGGCCGCCAGCACCACGCCGTAGACGCTGCCCATCCCACCCAGCACGATCATGACCAGGATCATGACCGAGACGGGGAACATGAACATGTCGGGGGTCGCGGTCTGCAGCTTGGCGACGTAGAAGGTGCCGGTGGCACCCGCGAAGCCCGCACCCACGGCAAAGGCGAGCAGCTTGAGCTTGACCCGGTTGACGCCCATGGCCCCGGCCGCGATCTCGTCCTCGCGGATCGCCATCCAGGCGCGCCCGACCCGCGAATCCTTGAGCCTCGAGCTGACGAAGATGAGGAAGGCGATGAGGGCTACGCCGAGATAATAATAAGGGCTCGAGCTGACGCCGAAGGAGTAGCCGAAAAGAGACGGCGCTTGCACGCCGTTCAGTCCCATCGCGCCGTTGGTGAGCGTGGGCCAGTTGCGCACCACGATCGGCACGATCTCGCCGAAGCCGAGCGTCACGATCGCGAGATAGTCGCCCCTGAGGCGCAACGTGGGGGCTCCGAACAAGACGCCGAAGAAGGCCGCGACGAGGGCAGCGAGCGGCATCGCTATCCAGAACGAGAGGGTGAAGTGGACGACGTCCTCGCCGTTGGCGTGGTAATGCACGACGACGCCGAGCCATCGCAACGGCTCCCAGAAGCTCGCCCACTCCGGGTGGAACTGCCAGGAGGAGGTGACGCCGTAGAAGTAGGCGCCGATCGCGAAGAAGGCGGCATAGCCGAGGTCCAAGAGGCCCGCGAGGCCGACCACGATGTTGAGGCCAAGGGCGAGCACGGCGAAGGCGGTGGCGTTCGCCGCGGCGTCGATGTCGCCCTCGTTGCGGTCGATGAGCGGAAAGGCGACGGCGGCGATGGTCACCAGCGTGAGGATGAGCCACCTTTGCTGATCGCTCGAGAGCCGCCGGAAGGGAGCGGTTAGCGCCTCGCCGATGCTCCACGTGCGCGTGCCGGGAGAAACCATGGCCCGGCCTCAGGATTTTGTAACGGTGATGCGGCCGAACAAGCCGGTCGGCCGGAACACGAGGACGAGGACGAGGACCGAGAAGATGATCACGTCGGTCCACCGGACCTCGAGGAGCTGCCCGCCGAGCGATTCGATGAGGCCGATGATGACCCCGCCGACCATCGCCCCCGGGATGTTCCCGATGCCGCCCAGCACGGCCGCAGTGAAGGCGCGCAGGCCGGCGGTATAGCCGATCGCGAAATTCGTGTAGTTGTAATAGAGCCCGAAGATGAGCCCCGCGGCCCCAGCAAGGGCCGAGCCGAGGAAGAAGGTGATCATCACCACTCTGTCGACCTCGACCCCCATCATGCGGGCCGCCTCCTGGTCCTGCGCGGTTGCCTGCATGGCCTTGCCCATCTTGGTGTGCCGCACGAAGAAGTTGAGGCAGACCATGAGGATGATGGCGACGACCCAGACCAGCACCTCGCGCAGCTGCAGCACCACGCCCGCTTCGCCCCAGCGCACCTTCGGCATGGGGTTGGGGAAGTTGAACGCGTCGGCACCGATGGTGAGGAGGACGATGTTGAAGAGAATATAGGAGACG
Source organism: Allostellaceae bacterium (assembly GCA_035604335.1). Lineage (GTDB taxonomy): Bacteria > Pseudomonadota > Alphaproteobacteria > ATCC43930 > CGMCC-115725 > DASZHJ01. Next base: position 1,605 of record DATNIT010000157.1, read on the forward strand.
CCGATCGTGGTGATCATCGCCGCGGTGCCCGGCACGCCGCGCAGGGGCCTGAGTGCCGTGCGCTCGATGAGAACGCCGAGCGCGCCCGAGAGCAGCATGGTGCCGACAAGCGCCACTGCCAGGACGCCCACGAGGGGAAAGCCGGTGAGGATGACGTTCTGGCCGTTGAGTCCCAGCGCCTCCAGGATATACATCGCGATGAAGGAGCCCACCATGAAGACGTTGAAGTGGGCGAAGTTGATCAGCTCGATGATGCCGTAAACCATGGTGAACCCGAGTGCCAAGAGCGAGTATATGGCACCCAGGCTCACCCCGTTGATAACCTGCTGGATCAGTACGTCCTGGAATGTCATCGGACGGTATCCGCCCTCTGATTCCAAGCGAGACGCGGCTGAGCCATCAGCTGGCGGGCGACTGCGGCGCCACGCCGATGTACTTGTACTGGTGGATTATGTCGTCGTCCTTATACTTCGGGTCGTGCTTGATCTGGAAAACGCTGACCACGCGGCTGTTGATGTCGCCGTTCTCGTCGAACGACACCTCGCCTTGGAGCGTCTTGACCTTCGCAGTCTGGATCGCGTCGCGGACGTTGTCGTGATTGACCGGCTTGCCGCTCTCCGCCACGCGCTTGATGGCGTCGATGATGACGAGCGCGGCGTCATAGGCGGTGATCGCATAGTCGTCGGGCTGCACCTTATACTTCTCGGAGTAGCGCTTGACCCACGCTTGGGCCGCCGGGTCCTCGGTGACGTGCGGCGAGGCGTTGGTCGCGTAGAGTCCCTCGGCCGCCGGGAAGCCGACCGCCGACAGATATTCGGGACCGAAGACGCCGTCCCCGCCCGCCTTGATGGTCTTGGGCATCACGTCATAGCTCTGCTTCACGAACTTGACGCCGGCCCCCGCCACGCCGCCGTAATAGACCGCGTCGGGATTGAGCGCCTTGATCTTGGTGAGCGACGTCGTGTAGTCGGCTTCCTTCGGGTTGAGCTGGTCGTGGCCCAGCACCTTAACCCCGATCTTCTTCGCCTGGCCCTCATACGCGTTCGCGATGCCGACGCCGTAGGCACCCGAATCGTCGAGGATATAGACCGACTTCATCTTCAGCGTGTCGCGCATGTAGTTGGCCATGTTGGGCCCTTGGAAGGCGTCCGTCGTCACCGTGCGGAAGTAGATCGCCTTGCCCGCCGGCCGGTACTGCCCGGCGAACTTGGGATCGGTGATGTCGGGGTTGGTCGAGGCCGGCGTGATGATGGCGAGATTGCCGGCCGAGAGGATGGGCGACATGGCCTTGCCGGCACCGCTCATTTCCGGTCCCACCGCCGCCACCACGTGCGGATCGGACACGAACTTCTTGGCATTGGTCGCGGCCTGGGCCGGGTCGTACTGCCCGGCGGATGCCGTGGCGTCGTTGAGGGTCATCATGTCGAGCTTGTAGCCCGCCACGCCGCCCTTCGCGTTGGCCTCGTCGATCGCCATTTCCGCACCGTATTTGATGCGGGTGGCACCTTCCGCGTCCGCACCCGTGAGCGGAAGGTCGATGCCGATGGTGACGCTTTTCTCGGCCGCTTGCGCGGGTACGAGCCCGCCCCCTGCGGCGATCGCAAGTGAAATGCCCGCGCCGAGCGCGGTCGCAAGTAGCATTCTCCGTCGTATGCTTGTCATGTTGCCACCTCCCAGGATGAGAATGACCCATAAGCCGTTATGAGCGTTATGCATGGGTCATTTCGGTGGATAGATATTGACCGGGACGGCGAGGAGAGTCCAGCCGGCATTTTCCGCGACTTTGCCGGAAAACGGGCAGCGCAGGCCCCCATCGCGTCTCCCGGCCGGACGGCCGCCTGCCGCGGTCCAGCGCCCACGGCCAAGGCCATGCCGGCCCTGACGCCGGGGTGTTCAATTGTGAACTGCGCATGGCTCCCCGATCGGCTATCGGTACGGCGCAGCAGAGAATCTCGTTGCCGTTTCCCGCGGGCATGGCATCGCCGCAGGGCAGCGGCTTTTGCCTCCGTACATGGATGGTCGATATGTCGCACACTGACGCATTTTCCCTCCCGCATTCCCTGTTCAACGACTTTCTTTTCGCGCCGATCGGCGAGGAGGGGAATGGGATGTCCTTGAGCGTTCTCTCGGCGTTGACCCGCCTCGGCATCGACCCCTGGCAGGAGGCGGCTCGTCTCGCCCAGTCGCCGAAGGAGCTCGCGGCCGCGACCCTGGATAGATTGATCGGCCGCTTGCCGCCGGGCCGGTGGGAGCCAGCGGACACGCGCAAGATCGCCGCTCGCTTGGTGGAGCTGCTGCCGCGAGGCGCTTCGGGCACCCCGTCTGGTCGGGCCAGGTCCGGCGGGCGCGAGAGGCCAAATCTCCTGTCACTGGCTTGGTTGATCGCTTTTGCCCTGGCGGCGGCAGTGCTCTTTGGCAGCGCGATTCACAGGGATGTGCCGCAAGGCAATGACCGCGCTTCCGCCCCTGCCTCCAGCACGCTCTCGGCCCCAACCGCCTCGGCCCCAACCGCACAGCAGTAGCCGGCCGGTATGAGCGCAGCACTCGATCGCTCGCGCTTTCGCGCCGGCGACCCTACGCCTGTACGCGACGCCAGCCGGGGTTGCTCTCGAGGATGCTTTCCGCGGCATTCCGGGCAGCACTCACGACCTCATCGGTGCCCCAAGAGCTCGCCTCGCCTTTGGCCGAGACCGTTCGGTTGCCTCGGTGAGGCCCTTGGTCGGGGCCTGCCAACTCGACGGAGACGACGGCAGCGACCGCTCGACCGGGCTGCGACCGGCCTTCAAGTTTGTGACCGGCAGCCACGGAAACCTCGATGTGCCCGTCGACCATGGCTTGCACGGCCTGGCGCGCCACCGTCGTAATGTTGTCGGGTACGGCTGTCATGAGACCTCCTCGAGCACGTCGGCGACCACGCAGAGGATGCACGGCATGGACCGCGGGCGCTGTCCCAAAGAGCACAGCCAGCACTCGAGAGCTCAGCGGAGATCGCCTTCTACAGCCAGGAAGCGCCAAGTTTCCGGTGCTTAAAGCGGAATGCTCAGCTATAGTTCGGCTTGAGAATGCCTTCGGCGGCAGGCCGATCGGCCGAGGCTTTCAATCCCGGCTCCCGAAAAAGCTACCAAGGCCTGCCCATCCGAAGGAGTGCCCGCGCGGGCGGCGGAGTGTTGCCGGGGCCCGGATGACCGGCCGCCACGGAGGACGGAGGGTAGGATTTGAAGAGCACGAGCGCTCAGCGTTTCGACACCCAGTCCTTCCTCGCAACCGTAGGGGCGGGGCGAAGCATGGGGAAATACCAGCCGGGAGAAACCGTCTTCCTGCAGGGAGACCCGGCCGATGCGGTCTTCTACATCCAAAAAGGCAAGGTGAAGGTCACGGTCGTGTCCGAGCAAGGCAAGGAAGGCGTCATCGCCATGCTGGGGGACGGAGAATTTCTGGGCGAGGGATGCCTGGCCGGCCAGCCTCTGCATATCGCGACGGCCACGGCGACGGCGGAGTCCGCCGTCGCCAGGATCGACAGAGAGACCATGGTCCGCGTGCTGCGTGACGAGCCGACCCTCTCGCAGCTCTTCATGTCGTTCCTCTTGACCCGCAATGTTCAAGTCGAAGCGGAACTGGTCGATCATCTGTTCAACTCGAGCGAAAAGCGGCTCGCCCGAATTTTCCTGCTGCTGGCCAACTTCGGCAAGGAAGGGAAGATGGAAACCATCCCCAAGGTGAGCCAGGAGGTTTTGGCCGCACGGATCGGCACCACCCGCTCGCGGGTGAATTTCTTCATGAACAAGTTCCGCAAGCTGGGCCTCATCGAATATAACGGCGAGTTGAAGGTCCACTCGGCGCTCCTCAACATCATCGTGCACGACTGAGACCTCCGGGTCGTACGACGCGAGCGGGCGCATAACCCGTTGTCGTCCCGCGGCCGATAGCCACGCGGTCCGGTCGCCCGATCCATCGAAAAGCTGCTGCAGCCCCCTGCCATCGCGCGCCGGGCGGCGATCCGAGGCGATCGGCGCCTCGTGAATAGCGCACCCTCGTGTGCAATTCTGAACTGTGAGCAGGCTTGCATTAGTCGAAGCTCGGCAAAGCGAAAGGGAGGCTTCGATGTTGTTCGCGGACAAATCGCACCGGAACGAAGTCACCGCCCTCTTCAGGGATAGGTTCGTGACATTTCCGTTGCCTCGCCATGCGACACTTGCAACAGAGGAATAGAAGCTATGGACAAGAACCGCATCGTCGGATCAGGCAAACAGATCAAAGGCTTGATCAAAGAGGCCGTCGGCAAGGTCGTCGGTGACGCCAAGCTGCAGACTGACGGCAAGGCCGACAAAGCTGAAGGTAAGGTACAGAATGCGGTCGGCGGCTTCAAGGATACGCTCAGGGACACGCTGAGGAAGTGAGGGTCAGTCGGCTGACGCAACCTGTCACAGACGAACCTCCGTCTCGACATTTCTCCGCGCTGCTCCTGAATCCGACCTCCTTGGTCGACAACGACACGGCGGTGAGAACGTCGCCGCGAATATGGAGCGATCACGCTCCATGCATCGCGCGGATACGATCGATGCCCCCGGAAAATATCGCATCGTGTGTACCGTGTTGAACAGCACACGGCTTTTCAATCCGATATTGATGCGCCTCAAGCGGAAAATTCCGCTGTTGAACCGTCCACAGGCGACGAAACGGCGATATCACTGCTCGAGATCACCGCTCCTCGCCAAAATCCAGAAAGGGTATCACATGTCATCTTTCACCAACCCGATCGCCACGTCGACGCCGTTCACGCGCTCGCTTGCGATCGCGGCGCTGATGGGCGCTACGATGCTCCTCAGTCCGCTGACCGCGGCGCGCGCCGATAGCGCCACCACCGCGGCAATCCAGCTGGCGCAGACCGCCACGACACCCGCCGCGCCGGCGAGCCCGGCCGCCAAGGGAGCCACCGGCGGCCCTGCGGTTGAGGCGAAGGGGGAGACCATCGATCAGCGGATCACCAACCTTCACGCGGCGCTCCAAATCACGGCCGACGAGGAGACGAATTGGAAGGCGGTCGCGCGGACCATGCGTAAGAATGCCGCCATCATACAAAAGCTGGTCAGCGAAAGAGCCGCCCAGGCTCCGGAAACCTTGACCGCGGTGCAGGATTTGAAGGGCTATGAGAAGTTCGCCCGGGCGCATTACGAGGGGCTGAAGAGCCTGATTGCGTCGTTCGAGAGGCTCTACAACTCGATGCCTGATCCGCAGAAGAAGGTCGCCGACGAGGTGTTCCAGAGCTACACCCCAAAGCCCGCTGCCTCGAAATAGCTAAGAGGGCCGACGATCGCATTCCGCGACGTGATATTACGCTCATCAGAGGAGGTCGCTATGACCTGCACCATCGACAGCAAATCGAAACGCCGCCTGCCGGCGAAACTCGCGGCAGGGCTCGCAATCTCCGCCATTCTCGTGCTGGGGATGCTTGTCGCATCGGCTAGCGCGGCAGAGCGAGGGCGCCGAGACGATCACCGTCGCGAGGCCTACCACGGCGGTGGATATGGCGGTGCTTATTATGCCCCCCCGCCAGTGGTCTACGCCACGCCCTACTACGGCTCGCCGTACTACGCTCCCCCGCCGGTCGTCTACGGCCCTGCCATCGGCGTAAACTTGCCGGGCGTCAGCATCGGTATTTTCTAAGCATCAGCCTGATCCGAAAGGCAACCGGCCGGCAGCAATGCCGGCCGGGTGCCGGGGCCGCCCTTGCCAGCGATGGAGACGTTACCATGAGCGAGACAATGACAGTTGCAGGGGCGGCCTTCGCACTTCCCAAGCTGCCCTATGAGGAGAACGCGCTCGAGCCGGCGATCTCGGCACGCACGCTCTCGTTCCACTACGGCAAGCACCATGCCGGCTACCTCAAGACGCTCAACAAGCTCGTCGAGGGCACGGATTACCGGGACGAGGAGCTCGAAGAGGTGGTTCGGCGCTCGGCAAAGGACGCGAAAGCGAAGGCCCTCTTCCACAACGCGGCCCAGGCGTGGAATCACGGCTTCTATTGGCAGAGCATGGCGCCGCGCGGCGGCGGCGAGCCCGAAGGCAAGCTCAAGACGGCACTCGAGCGCGATTTCGGCAGCACCAAGGAGTTCCGCGCGGCCTTCTCCAAGGCGGCGGTCGGCCAGTTCGGCAGCGGCTGGGCTTGGCTTGTCGCAGATGAGGGCGGCAAGCTCAACATCCTCGCCACCGCGGATGCGGACACGCCGATCGCCCACGCGCAGAAGCCGCTTCTCACCATCGACGTGTGGGAGCACGCCTATTATCTCGATTATCAGAACCGGCGTCCCGACTATGTCACGGCTTGGCTCGACAAGCTGGTCAACTGGCGCTTCGCCGAGAAGAACCTCGGGTAGGAGACCCGCTCGGATGTGCATGTTACGCCCGCACCCGGCCTCGCGCCTCAATTCGCCGCGCGGCGCGCGCGCTCAAGATGAGCGGCCGAGCGTATGAGTGCTCCATCAAATTGGCCCCGCAATCGGCTTTTACTCGCCCTGCCATCCTCCAATCTCAAGCGGCTTATGCCGGAGCTTGAGCACATTCGCTGCGAACGCGGGCAGGTCCTAATGGACGCTGATAGTCCGCTCGACCATGTATTCTTCC
>DATNIT010000158.1:0-55948 GCA_035604335.1 Allostellaceae bacterium
ATCGAGCCCGACCCCGCCGTAGAGCGGATAGGCGCCATCCACCGCCTTGAGCTCGATCAGGCTCCGCAGCGTGTTGTCGTCGCGCCGCGCCATGGCGCGCAGGTCGATCACCTCGGCCACGGTGCCGTGTTGATCGAGATAATTCTGCTCGGCCTCGCTCGCCGGGCGCATGACGAGGTTGAGCTCGACATCGCCGCCTAGCATGGCGCGCGCGTCGCCCTCGAGCCCCGCCCGGATCCCGGCCGCGAGCGAGCCCACGCCCGCGATCACCGCGACGCCCAAGGTGAGACACGCGAGAAAGATCCGGAAGCCCCGAAGCCCGCCCCGGAGCTCCCGGCGCATCAGGCGGGCGGCGAGGGTTAGCGTGCTCATCTCGGGCACTACCGCGCCGCGCTCGCGGCCATCGGCCGCGCGCTGTCGCCGACGATCTTGCCGTCCGCGAGCTCGATGATGCGGTGGGCGCGGCGCGCCAGGTCGTGCTCGTGCGTCACCAGCAACAGCGTGGTGTGGCGCTCGTCGGCGAGGCGGAACAGCAGGTCCATCACCTGCTTTCCCGTGGCGCCGTCGAGATTGCCGGTGGGCTCGTCAGCGAGGATCAGCTTGGGCGAGGCCGCGAAGGCGCGCGCGAGCGCCACCCTCTGCTGCTCGCCGCCCGAGAGCTCCGCGGGATAGTGTCCGGTGCGCGCCGCCAGGCCCACCGCCGCGAGCGACTCCTCGGCGATCTTGAACGCGTCTCGGCGCCGCGCGAACTCCAGCGGCAGGGCCACGTTCTCGAGCGCGGTCATGGTGGGGACGAGGTGGAAGCCCTGGAACACGATGCCGACGGCGTCGCGGCGAAAGCGCGCGAGGCCGTCCTCGTCGAGCGTCGAGAGGTCGGTGCCGGCGACCTCGATCCGGCCCGCGCTCGGCCGCACCAGGCCCGCCGCCGTCATCAGCAGCGTGGTCTTGCCGGAGCCCGAAGGCCCGATCAGGCTCGCGGTCTCGCCCGCCGATAGGCGCAGCGACACGCCCCGCAGCACATTGACGGCGCCAGCCGCGCTCGTCAGTGTAACCTCGATGCCCTCGAGCAGGATCATGACGGCGTCGGCCGAAACATTCATGCGATCGTGTACCGGATTTAATGATTCATCGGGCGCGCGCGAGTCTGGTTATGGACTGTGGCGGAAGCTTGTCAATCTTGGCTTGGCGCTCGGTATGCTCGCTTGGCTCCACGCTCCCGCTGCCGCCGCGACGCACATCCTCGCCTTCGGCGACAGCCTGATGGCGGGCTTCGGGCTGCCGTCCCTCGATGAGTCTTTTCCGGCGCGTCTGCAGATCTGGCTGAAGAGCCACGGCGTCGATGCCGAGATGACCAACGCCGGCGTGTCCGGCGACACCAGCGCGGGCGGCCTCGCGCGGCTCGACTGGTCGCTGGCGGACCCCGTCGATGCCGTGCTGGTCGAGCTGGGTGCCAACGACGCGCTCCGCGGCGTCGATCCCAAGGAGACCCACAAGAACCTCGACGAGATCCTGACCCGGCTCGAGCAGCGCCACGTGAAGGTGCTGCTGCTCGGAATGGAGGCGCCCGCCAATTGGGGCGCCGATTATCAAGCGGCCTTTCGCGCGATCTTTCCCGAGCTCGCCGAGCAGCACCACGTGCTGCTCTATCCGTTCTTCCTCGATGGCGTGGCACTCGATCCCGCTCTCAATCAGGAGGACGGGTTGCATCCCAATGCGCGCGGCGTCGAGGTGATCGTGGACCGGGTGGGGCCCTATGTGCTGAAGCTCCTCGGCGCCGCGGCGGCAGGCAACGGATGAGCGCCGCGCAATTCCGGGGCGCGCATGGCAAAGGCGCCGGCTGGGCCGAGGCGGCGAAGGCCTGCGCCGACGCGCTACTGCCGCTGCCGGACGGTGCGAGCCTGGGATTCCTCTACGCCACCGAGTCGCTCGCCGATGATCTCGGCAGCATCCTCACCTTCTTGCGCGATCGCACCCGCATCCAGCACTGGGTCGGCAGCATCGGGCTCGGCGTGTGTGGCGCGGGCCGGGAGTATTTCCAGGTGCCGGCGGTGAGCGCGCTGGTGGCCTGCTGGCCGGAGGGCGCCTTCCGGGTGTTCGGGCCGCAGGCCGCCGCCTGCAAGGGCGTGGCCGCCACCGAGGCCGACTGGTTCGCCAAGACGCATCCCAGCTTCGGCGTCGTGCACGGCGACCCGCGGGACGGCCGCGTGGCGCAGACGGTGGCGGCGCTCAGCGCCGAGGCCGGTCTCTACCTGGTTGGTGGCCTCGCGGCCGCGTCGTCGGCTCCGCCGCGCCAGATCGCGGAGCGCGTGGTCGAGGGCGGGCTCTCGGGCGTGGTGCTCTCGCCCGATATCGCGGTGGCTACCGGCCTGACCCAGGGCTGCTCGCCGATCGGGCCGGTGCGCCGCGTGACCGCGGCGCGTGAGAACATCGTAATGGAGATCGACGACCGTCCGGCGCTCGAGGTCTTCAAGGAGGACATCGGCGAGTTGCTCGCCCGCGACCTCCGCAAGGTTGCCGGACGCATCTTCGCGGGCATTCCCGTGCGCGGCTCCGATACGGGCGACTACGTCGTGCGCAATCTGATGGCGATCGATGCGGAGCGGCAATGGCTCGCGATCGCCGAGCGCATGGCGCCGGGCGATCCCATCATGTTCTGCCGGCGCGACGCCGCGACCGCGCTCGAGGACCTGAAGCGGATGCTGGAGGGCCTGAAACGCCGCACCTCGGCGCCGCCCAGGGCGGGGCTCTACTTCAGCTGCGTCGCCCGCGGACCGAACCTGTTCGCCGGCGAGTCCGAGGAGCTCCGGACCATCCGCGATGCGCTCGGCGAGTTCCCACTCGCGGGGTTCTTCGGCAACGGCGAGATCGCGCACGATCGTCTTTACGGCTATACGGGCGTGCTCACGCTGTTTCTCTAGACATGCTGCGCCTCTTCGTCGGTATCGACCTGCCGCCCGAGCTGAAGCTCCGTCTCTCGCTGCTCTGCGTCGGCGTGCCGGAGGCGCGCTGGGTCGATCCCGGCAACTTCCATGTCACGCTGCGCTTCATCGGCGAGGTCGACGAGGGGCTGGCGAGCGACATCGACGCGGCGCTCCTGCGCTTGTCGAGCCCGCGCTTCTCGCTGGCGCTCGCGGGCGTCGGCCAGTTCGGCACGCGCATGCTCTGGGCCGGGGTCGATAAGTCGCAGCCGCTGCTGCAGCTCCACGGCAAGGTGGAGAGCGCGCTGCAGCGGATCGGCCTCCCGCCGGAAACCCGGCGCTTCACGCCCCACGTCTCGCTGGCGCGGCTCAGACAGCCGCTGGGGCCGAAGGTGCAGGCGTTTCTCGCCGCCAATGCGCTGTTTCGGGCCGAGCCCTTCGACGTGACGGCATTCAGCCTGGTGGCGAGCTATCTCACGAAGAGCGGCGCGATCTACGAGGATCAGGCGGAGTATGCGCTCGGCTGAGTGCCGAGCCCGATGCCTCAATGCCAGAGGTGCAAGCTATAGACGAGGCCGCCCAGCACCAGCGACATGACCAGATTCAAGAGGCCGACGCCCGAAAACGCCATGCATAGCGCCAGATTGTTGGCGGGGTTGTGCGCTTCGTCGACGCGCTCCGTGAGCTTGGGTAAACGGAACATGGGAAGGTCCTGGACGGCTCATCTGCTGCGAGACCCATGATACGCGGCGGGGGTTACGCGCCTATTAAGAGCGCCCGGGAGGTCCCGAGTCGGCCGTGGGGGCGATTGTGTACGCATTGCTCCTGACGACCCGGGGCATGGGATTCCCGCGTAATACGGGGACTTCTTGCGTTGAGCGGCGTGTTGTGATTCTCTCTCCCGTGGCCGACTCGAGATCAGTCGGCGTTCCAACAAGAGGGAAACAGGAATGGCGACGCAAAAGGCGGGCACCCCGGCGACGGTGACCCTCAAGCATCTCGCGGCTTCGCTCGCCGAGAGCCACGAGATCGCGAAGAAGCAGGCCGAGGCGATGCTCGGCGACTTTGTCGGGCTCGTCGTGAAGCATCTCAAGAAGGGTACGCGCATCCGTATCGGGGGTCTCGGCATCCTCGCGGTGCGCCACCGGGCCGCGCGCATGGGCCGCAACCCCGCGACCGGCGAGCCGATCAAGATCAAGGCGAGCAAGAAGGTCGCGTTCCGCGCGGCGAAGGACCTTAAGGAAGCAATCTGAGCGCTGGGCTCGAGTCCCGGCGGGGAAAGAAAAAGGCGGTGCCGGAAACGGCGCCGCCTTCTCCTTAATCGCTATCCCGCGATCGTCTACGCGTCTGGCTGAGGCGTGATGCGCAGATAGGGCTTCAGCTTCTTGAAGCCCTTGGGGAAGCGTGTCTTGGCCTCTTCATCGCTCACGGCCGTGGTGATGATCACATCCTGGCCCTGCTTCCAATCCGCCGGGGTTGCGACCTTGTGCTTGTCGCTGAGCTGCATGGAATCGATGACGCGCAGGATCTCCGTGAAATTACGACCGGTCGCCATCGGATAGACGAGGATCAGCCTGACCTTCTTGTCCGGCCCGACGATGAAGACGTTGCGCACGGTCAGATTGTCGGCGGGGGTGCGCTTGCTCGGATCGCCCGACACCGCCGCCGGGAGCATGTCGTAGAGCTTGGAGACTTTGTAGTCGGCGTCTCCGAGGATCGGGTAGTTCGGCGCCGTACCCTGGGTCTCCTTGATGTCGCTCGCCCATCGGGTGTGATCGCCGACCGGGTCGACCGAAAGGCCGATCACCTTGACGTTGCGCTTGTCGAACTCGCCCTTGAGTTTGGCGACGGTGCCGAGCTCCGTGGTGCAGACCGGCGTGAAGTCCTTGGGATGCGAGAACAGGACGACCCAGCTGTTGCCCGCCCATTGATGGAAATGGATCGGGCCTTCGGTCGATTCCTGCGTGAAGTCGGGTGCGATTTCACCAAGCCTGAGTGACATATCTCCTCCTCCTTTTCGATTCTCTGTGAGCGTTTCGCTGCTTCAAGATGCGGCGACGAGCGTCCGTTGTGCCATTTGCCGTAAGAGGGCTGCCGCGGCCTCGGACTCGCTGGGCAACTGACCGTGACGATCGATCCAGGCCTCGGTCCACTCGCCAACCGTCGATGGATCCGCGCCCGCTTCCCGCCATTGCCCGCGGAGCGCCGCGAGCTCCTCGAGCTGTGTCTGCCATTCTGGCCCAAAAACCTCGGCAAGGAAACGGCCGAGACGGCGGGCCAGGGCCGGGCTGCGCCCACCGGTCGAGACCGTGACCAGCAGGTCGCCCCGTCGCACCACGGCGGGCGAGTGAAAATCCGAGAGTGCCGGCCGGTCCTCGACATTGACCATCGTGCCGCCGGCGCGCGCGACCGCGACCAGATCGGAGACCGCGCTGGCCTCGATCCCGTCGGCGACCAGCAGCATCTTGGCGGAGGCGACCTCGGCGGGCGTCGGCCATCGGCGGACCAGGCGCGAGCCTGCCGCGCTCGCAAGAGTCTCGCAGGGCGTCGGCGCGTATACGGTCACGCGTCCGGCGCGGTCCTCGTCGAGGAGCGCCAGCCGGCGCGCGGCCTGCGGTCCGTTGCCGGCGAGGATCACGGGGAGCGTCGAGAGATCGAGCACGATCGGAAACATCACGAAACCTCCTGCAGTTGGGCGCCGAGCGCGGCGACGAGCCGGGTCTTGCCGGCGCGCTCGCAGAAATCGCCGAACCCTTCGCCGGGCGCGCGCTCCCGGGCGAAGAGCGCGAACAGCGGTTCGAGCGTTGTGGCGACTTCCGATTCCGCGACCCGGTCGAGCAGCCGGAAATTGAGCCGCGTACCCTCGAAATCGCCGCCGACATAGAGCGCGTAGTATCCGGGCATGCGGCCGACGATGCCGATATCGCCGGCGTAGGGCCGCGCGCATCCGTTCGGGCATCCGGTGATGCGCACTGCGAGCCGCTCGCGCTCGAGGCCATGGCGCGCCAGCGCCGCCTCGATCTCGGCGATCATGGGATCGTGCACGCGCTCCGCCTCGGTGAGCGCGAGGCCGCAGGTGGGCAGCGCCGGGCAGGCGAGCGACCAGCGCCGGACCGGCGCGAGATCGCTGGCGCGTGTGACGCCGCCCGCGCCCAGAGCCGCCTCGATCGCGACGCGATCCGCCGGCGCGGCGTTGCTGAGGATCAGATCTTGATTCGGGCTGATGATCGGGTCGAGGCCGAATCGGGCGATCGCCTCGCGGAGCGCGCGCCGAGCCTCGCCGGCGACGCGGCCGCTCGGCACGGGCACACCGAGGTAGAGCCGGCCATCGCCCTGCTCATGCCAGCCCAGGTGATCGCGCACTTGGAAGCGCGGCATGGGGCGCGGGTCTTCCAGAGGCTTGCCCAGGTATTCTTCCAGCCGCGCCTTCGCCCAGGCCTCCCCGTGCTCGGCGATCACGTATTTGAGTCGCGCGCGCCGGCGGTCGCTGCGGTTGCCGTAATCGCGGTGCAGCCGGACCACCGCTTCGGTCGCGGGCAGCAGATCCTCGGGCGCGACGAAGGCAACCAGCGAGGCGAGGCGCGGGAAAGTCCGCGGGTTGTTGTGGGTCATGCCGAGCCCGCCGCCCAGCGCAAGGTTGTAGCCGCGCAGCGTCTCGCCCTCGAAGAGTGCGATAATGCCCAGGTCGTTGGTGAGCACATCGATCGAATTGTCCTCGGGCGCCGCGAGCCCGATCTTGAATTTTCGCGGCAGGTAGGTGCGCCCATAGAGCGTCTCCTCCGCCTCGCCCGCGACCGGCTCGCCGTCCAGCCAGATCTCGTGATAGGCGCCGCTTTGCGGCAGCAAGTGTGCGGAGAGCCGCCGCGCGTCCGCGTCCAGGCGCGCATGGACAGCATCCTGGATCGGCGCGGGTACGGTGGTGACGGTGCGCACGACATCGCCGCAGGCCGCGAGCGTGGTCAGGAGGACGCAGTCGATGCCGGCGATGGCCGCCTTGCTGTCGCGCTTCAGCACGCCGTGAAACTGGATGCTCTGGCGCGTGGTGAGCCGCAGGGTGCCGTTGCCGTAGCGATCGGCGATCTCGTCGAGGGCCAGGTACTGGGCTGCCGTGAGCCGGCCGCCGGGGATGCGCACGCGCACCATCAGCTGCGCCTGCTTGCCGAGACCTTGTTGCTTGCGCTCGGTGGCGCTGTCGCGGTCATAGCCTTGGTAGATGCCGTGGAATTTGAGCAGCACCGCGGACTCGCCGCTGAAGGTTGGCGCGCCGTTGCCGGCTTCCTCGGCCAGCGTTCCGCGCAAGCCATGGCTTGCCAGCTTGACTTGCTCGACCTTGGAGGGACCGGAGTCTCGTGCCATCGCAAGCTCCCGCTTGGACCATGCTCTGTGGATAGAGATTATTTAACATATGCTATGGCGTCAAATATACTATTTCACTCTGAAGGCATGTGTAATATGCGAATCGCATTTCCTCGTGCCGAACACGGCCCGAATGGGCTAAGAGAGGCGCCGTTCGCAGGGAAAAAGGACAGCGGCAGTGGCGTGGGATCCCGCGACCTACCTGAGGTTCTCCGACGAGCGCCTGAGACCGGGCTTCGACCTGCTCGCGCGGGTGGGCGACCTGCCGCCGGGACCTCTGGCGGAGTTCGGCTGCGGCACCGGCGTGCACGCGCGCGCCATTGCCGAGCGTTGGCCCGGCCGCGCCTTCACGGCGATCGATTCGTCCCCGGAGATGCTGAAGCAGGCGTCGGCGACACCCTCATCGATCCGCTGGGAGCAAGCGGACCTGCGGAGCTGGGCGCCGCCGGAGAAGGTGGCGCTGGTCTTCTCCAACGCCGTCCTGCAATGGGTCGACGAGCACGAGACGCTGTTCCCGCGCTTGATGGGGCTGCTGGCGCCCGGCGGCGTCCTCGCGGTGCAGATGCCGCGAAATTTCGATGCACCCTCGCACGTGCTCATGCGCGAGGCGGCGCAGGCGGGGTCTTGGGCCGCGACATTGAAACCACTCTTGCGGCCCGACCCAGTAGCGGCGCCCGAGGTCACCTACGACCGCTTGGCGCCGCTGGGCGCAGGGCGGCCTCGACATCTGGGAGACCGAATACCTCCACGTGCTCAGCGGCGAGGACGCGGTGCTCACCTGGATGCGCGGGACGGCGCTGCGCCCGCTTCTGACGGCGCTCTCGGGCGCCGAGCGCGCGGACTTCGAGCGCGTCTGCGCGGAGCGGCTCCGCCGCGCCTATCCGCGCCGCGCGGACGGTCATACGCTGCTGCCGTTTCGCCGCATCTTCATTGTCGCCCGCGCACAGGGAAACTGAGGAGGAACCGATGGCGTATTGGCTGCTGAAGTCCGAGCCTTCCGCCTACTCCTGGGATCAGCTGGTCAAGGACAAACGCACCAACTGGAGCGGCGTGCGCAATTTCCAAGCCGCCGCCAACCTCAAGGCGATGAAGAAAGGCGATCGCGCCTTCTTCTATCACTCGGGCGAGGGCAAGGAGATCGTCGGCGTGGCCGAGATCGTGAAGGAAGCTTACCCGGATCCGAGCGACGCGGAGGGCAAGTTCGTTCAAGTCGACGTGGTCCCGGTCGAGCCCGTGAAGACGCCAGTCACTCTCGCCACCGTCAAGGCGACGCCAGCCCTCAAGAGCATGAAGCTGGTCAAGCTCTCCCGGCTTTCGGTTTCGCCGGTGAACGCGGACGAGTGGCGCACCATCGCCAAGATGGCGGGCATCAAGGCTTGAGCTGCAATCCGCTCTGCCGCCTCGACGAGATCGCCGAGCCCGGCAGTCGCGGTTTCCGGATCGGCAGCGGCAGCGAGACCCGCGCGGTCTTCGTGGTGCGCCACGGCGGGCGAGTAGTCGCTTACGAGAATTCCTGTCCGCATTTGGGCTCACCGCTCGACTGGGTACCGGACCGGTTTCTCGATCTCGAGAAGCGGCACATTCTGTGCGCCACCCATGGCGCGCTGTTCCGAATCGAGGATGGACTCTGCGTTTCAGGTCCGTGCGCCGGCAAGAGCCTGAAGCCGGTGCGGATGCGGATTGAAGCTGGCTCTCTCTATCTTGAGCCGGACGGCGCGGCCTCGGCCGACTGAAGCGGCGCCGGGAGACGTCGTTTGGCCAGAACCGCCCGTGCGCGCTCCTCGTTCCCCGCGATCTCGCGCACGAGCTTGGAGAGCACGGCCTTGCCGAAGCTGGAATAGTCCTTCACCACCTCCATGAAGGCGCCGGCACCGCCGATCACGTGCTCCTCGTAGTAGCCGTCCAAGGCTTCGTACTCGCTGAGAATCGGCAGCCCGTTGATCACGATGCCCTGGGCTAACGCTTGATCGCGCGCGTCGTTGATGGGCCGGCCCTGGTTGTTCACGCCGTCGCCGGAGACGTCGATGATGTTGCGTCCGGCGGTCACGCCGCTCTCCTTGAAAAGCGGAATTACGAAGTCGAGCGCGGCGCTGATGGAGGTCCAGTCGGAATAGACGCGCGGCGCTTCCGCCATCAAGCTCGCGAAGGTGGCGGCGGAGAGCTCGTCGGAAATCACGGTCCATTCGACGACCTGCTGCTGATGCCGGACGCCCGACCATTCGACCATCGTGACGGCGATCGCCTTGTGCGGTCCGGAGGTGATGGACTGCAGCACCTCCGGGCTGTTGAAAGCGGCCTCGTAGCCGCGCCGCTGCAGCTCCCAGCGCTCCGCATTGACGCTTCCGGAGACATCGATCGCGAGCACGAGCGCGAGATCCACGTCCCGGCTCCAGGCCGGCGCCGCCCAGAGAGCAGAGGCAATGACCAGCGCGACCAGCGCGCGTCCGATCTTGTCCATAGGCAGATCCTCCCGAGCAAGCGGGGGTACCTAGCTTATGAAGTCTATCACCGTTTCGGGGCGGAGCGCGCTCCGGGCTCAGACCACCCGGAAATTCTTGAACTGCCAGGGGTCGCCGATATCAACATCCTCGGGGAACAGCCGGCCGCGGTCGAGAAGGGGCGTCCAGTCGCCATAGGTGCCCACGAGCTTGCCGAGATAGGGGCGACAGATCTCCAGGATGCGGTCGAAGTCCATCTCATCGGGCTCGGTGACGCCGCGGTCGGGATGCTCGATCGCCCAGATCATGCCGGCAAGCACCGGTGCGGTCACCTGCAGGCCGGTCGCGTTGTGATAGGGCACGAGCGCGCGCGCCTCGTCGATCGAAAGTACCGAGCCATACCAGTAAGCGCCCTTGGCGTGGCCCATCAGGAGCACGCCCAGCTCATCGATGCCCGTGATGATCTCGTCCATCAGGATGCGTTTCTCGGTCTGCAGGTGCCAGTTCTTGCCGGCGAGTTCATGGATCGAGAGCACGGCGTCGTCGCAGGGGTGGTAGGCGTAATGCACCGTCGGACGGTAGACGACCCGGTCGCCCTCGCGCACGGTGAAGTAATCCGAGATCGAGATCGATTCGCCGTGCGTGATGAGGAAGCCGTGATAGGGCCCTTCGAGCGGCGTCCAGCTGCGCATCCGCGTGCTGGCACCGGGCCGCATCAGGTAGATCGCGCAGTCGGAGCCAAAATCGTGGCGCTTGCCATCGGCCGGGAAATGCCGCTCGTGGCTGCCCCAGCCCAGCTCCGCCGGCTGCGAGCCCTCGCTGAAGAAACCGTCCACCGACCAGGTGTTGACGAATTCGCCGGGCCGCTTGGGCTTGTCGGAGACCTGCGTGTCGCGCTCGGCGATGTGGATCACCTTGACGTTGAGCTTCTGGCTGAGCGCGCTCCAATCCGCGCGCGTCTTCGGTACCGCCGCCTCGAGGCCGGTCGCCTCGGCGACGTCCAGCATCGCCTGCTTGACGAAATGCGAGACCAGGCCCGGGTTGGCGCCGTGGGTCAGGATGGCGGTCGGTCCCTTGCCGCCGGTCTTCCGGCGGACGCCCAGGGCCTGCTCGCGGAGCGCGTAGTTCGAGCGCTGCGAGGGCGACAGCGACGTATCCGTGTAGCCGCCGGGCCATGGCTCGATGCAGGTGTCGAGATAGAGTGCCCCCTTGCGATGGCAGAACTCGATGAGCGCGATGCTGGAGACCTCGACCGAGAGGTTGAGCAGGAAGTCGCCCGGGCCCAGCATGGGCTCCAGCACTTGGACGTAATTCTCTCGGGTGAGCGGATTGATGATGAAGGCGATGCCGAGGTCCTCGGCCTCTTTGCGGCCGCGCTCCTCGGCGGTGACGATGGTGATCCGCTTGGGGTCCATGTCCACGTGCCGCAGGATGAGCGGCAGCGTGCCTTGGCCGATGCTGCCGAACCCGAGGATGACCACGCGGCCGGAATGGCGGACGTGTTTCTTGGCAAGTGGCATGGCGCGTTGCTTCCCCTCTGAGCGGTCCAGCGTGACGGGAGGCTCTAGGGGGTCGGTCTACGCGATGTCAAGAAATGCGTGGGCGCGCCGTTCAATCCGCACCTCTTGACCGCTGTGGCATCTGGCATACAAGATTGCGAATAACGGGCGCGCCTTACGGGGCGATGCTCATAAGCCCTTGATTTTGCTTAATCGAGGTGAGGGACTGATGGCCGAAGACTTCGCCGTTGCGACACCCCCCAGGCTGGCCGTGAAGCCGATCGACACCCAGTCGAGCTTCCGCACGCAGGCCTATCAGGCGCTCAAGCAGGCGATCACCGCGGTCAACGTCTACGCCCACCCCAACGAGATCCGCCTCGACGAGCGCCAGCTCTCCCAGGATCTCGGCGTGAGCCGGACGCCGATCCGCGAAGCCATGACGCTGCTCGAGCAGGAAGGCTTCGTGCGCACGCTGCCGCGGCGCGGCGTCTTCGTGGTGCGCAAAACCATGAAGGAAATGCTGGAGATCATCCACGTCTGGGCGGCGCTCGAGAGCATGGCCGCCCGCCTCATCACCCTCAATGCGAGCGACGCCGAGATCGCGACTCTGCGCAAGCTCTTCGAGGAGTTCCACGGCGAGCGGCCCGACGGGGGGCACATGGACGAGTACTCCGACGCGAACCTCACCTTCCATCAGGCGATCATCCGGTTGAGCAAATCGAAGCTCATCGCCGACATGACCGAGAACCTCTTGATTCACGTACGCGCCATCCGGCAGGTGACGATCCGGCAATCGGATCGCGCGGCCCGCTCGATCGTCGATCACATGAAGATCATTGAGGCCCTCGAACGGCGCGACACCGAGCTGGCCGAGCGGCTCGACCGCCAGCACACGCTCGATCTCGCGGCGTTTGTCGAGAAGCATTGCGATTTCCTGAACTGAAAAATCAAACGACCCAGAGGGAGGACAGCCCTGATGACGCAAGCCACGACGCTCAAAGGGGAGGCGAGGGCCACGGCGGACGAGACTCAGGAGCTGACCGACGGCTTCCGCCTCGTCATCGACGCGCTCAAGTTCAACGGCCTCACCACGATCTACGGCGTGCCCGGCATACCCATCACGGATTTCGGCCGCATGGCGCAGGCCGCGGGCATCCGCGTCCTCTCGTTCCGCCACGAGCAGAATGCCGGCTATGCCGCCGCCATCGCGGGCTTCCTCACCAAGAAACCCGGCATCTGCCTCACGGTGTCCGCGCCCGGCTTCCTCAATGGTCTGACGGCCCTTGCCCACGCCACGACCAACTGTTTCCCGATGATCCTGATTTCGGGCTCGTCCGAGCGCGAGGTCGTCGACCTGCAGCAGGGCGACTATGAGGAGATGGACCAGCTCGCCATCGCCAAGCCGTTGTGCAAGGCGGCCTTCCGCGTGCTGCAGGCCGCCGACATCGGCATCGGCCTTGCGCGCGCGATCCGCGCCGCCGTCTCGGGGCGGCCAGGCGGCGTCTATCTCGACCTGCCGGCCAAGCTCTTCGGCCAGGTCATGAATGCGGACGCCGGCAGGAAGTCGCTGGTCAAGGTCATCGACGCCGCACCCGCCCAGATCCCGGCGCCGGCCGCTATCGAGCGCGCGCTGGACGTGCTCAAATCCGCCAAGCGGCCGCTGATCATCCTCGGCAAGGGTGCCGCCTACGCGCAGGCCGACGACGCCATCAAGACCCTGGTCGAGAAGAGCGGCGTTCCGTTCCTGCCGATGAGCATGGCCAAAGGTCTGCTGCCCGATACGCATCCGCAGTGCGCCGGCGCCGCGCGCTCGACCGTGCTGAAGGATTCCGACGTCGTGATGATGATCGGCGCCCGCCTCAACTGGCTCTTGTCGCACGGCAAGGGAAAGACCTGGGGCGAGGCTCCGAAGAAGTTCATCCAGATCGACATCGAGCCCAAGGAGATGGACAGCAACGTCGAAATCGCCGCCCCGGTCGTGGGCGATATCGGCTCCTGCGTCGCCGCCCTGATCGAGGGCATGGGCGGCAACTGGCCGCTGGCGCCGGCCGAGTGGGCCACCGCCGTCAAGGCGAAGCGCGAGGAAAACGTCGCCAAGATGGCGCCGCGCCTGATGAACAACAACTCGCCGATGGACTATCACGGCGCGCTCGGTGTCTTGCGCAACGTCATAAAGGAACGGCCGGATGCGATCCTCGTCAACGAAGGCGCCAACACGCTCGACCTCGCACGCGGTGTGATCGACATGTACAAGCCGCGCAAGCGTCTGGACGTCGGCACCTGGGGCGTGATGGGCATCGGCATGGGCCAGGCCATCGCCGCAGCCGTCGAAACCGGCAAGCCCGTGCTCGCGGTCGAAGGCGACAGCGCCTTCGGCTTCTGCGGCATGGAGGTGGAGACCATCTGCCGGTACAACCTGCCGGTCTGCGTCGTTGTCTTCAACAACGGCGGCATCTACCGCGGGACCGACGTCAACTCCGGCGGCGGATCGGATCCTGCGACGACCGTTTTCGTCAAAGGCGCGCGCTACGACAAGCTCATCGAAGCCTTCGGTGGCGTCGGCGTGCAAGCGGAATCACCCGACGAGCTCAAGCGGGCCGTCGAAGCGGCCATGGATTCGGGCAAGCCCACCCTGATCAACGCGGTGATAGACCCGGCTGCGGGCAGCGAGAGCGGCCGCATCGGCAACCTCAACCCGCAAAGCGTGCTTCGCAAGAAATAGAACGTCTTCGGGCATGCGGCGCGGCACGAGGTGGTGGCCGCCGACAACGCATCACAGAACGCAACGACAGATTTCGGAGAGGAAAATGGGCAAGGCACTGGATGGCGTTCGCATTCTCGACTTCACGCACGTGCAGTCGGGCCCGACCTGCACGCAGCTGCTCGCCTGGATGGGCGCGGACGTGATCAAGGTGGAGCGCGCGGGCGTCGGCGACATCACGCGCGGCCAGCTCCGCGACATCCCCGACGTGGACAGCCTCTATTTCACCATGCTGAACCACAACAAGCGCTCGATCACGCTCGACACCAAGAATCCCAGCGGCAAGGCGGTGCTGGAAAAGCTGGTCAAGCGCTGCGACGTGCTGGTGGAGAATTTCGCGCCCGGCGTGCTCGACCGCATGGGCTTCACCTGGGAGCGCATCCAGGAGCTGAATCCCCGGATGATCGTGGCCTCCGTGAAGGGCTTCGGCCCCGGCCCTTACGAGGACTGCAAGGTCTACGAGAACGTCGCGCAATGCGCGGGCGGCGCCGCCTCAACCACCGGCTTCGACGACGGGCCGCCGCTGGTCACGGGCGCGCAGATCGGCGACAGCGGCACCGGCCTGCACCTGGCGCTCGGCATCGTCGCGGCGCTCTATCAGCGCAACACCTCGGGCCGCGGTCAGCGCGTGCTCGCGGCCATGCAAGACGGGGTGCTCAACCTCTGCCGGGTGAAGCTCCGCGATCAGCAGCGCCTCGACCGCACCCACATCATGAAGGAGTACCCGCAATACCCGCACGGAAAGTTCGGCGAGGCCGTTCCGCGCGCCGGCAACGCCTCGGGCGGCGGGCAGCCCGGCTGGATCCTGAAATGCAAGGGCTGGGAGACGGACCCCAACGCCTACATCTACTTCATCACGCAAGCGCCGGTCTGGGACGCCATCTGCAAGGTCATCGGCAAGGAGGAGTGGATCACCCACCCCGACTACGCCAAGCCCGAGGCGCGGCTGTCGCGGCTCACGGAGATTTTCGCCACCATCGAGGAATGGACCAAGACCAAGACCAAGTTCGAGGCCATGGATATCTTGAACGGGCATGACATACCCTGCGGCCCCATCCTCTCCATGAAGGAGATCGCCGAGGAGCCATCGCTGCGAAAGACCGGCACGGTGGTCGAGGTTGATCATCCCAAGCGCGGCAAATACCTCTCGGTCGGCAATCCCATCAAGATGTCCGACAGCCCCACCGAGGTGAAACGCTCGCCGCTCCTCGGCGAGCACACCGAGGAGGTCCTCGCCGAGCTCGGCTACGACAAGGCCGCGGTGGCGGATCTGCGCAAGGCGGGGGCGATCTAAGCACGGATCGATCGGTGCGTCCTTCGACGCGCGGCCCAATGGGCCGCTCGCTCAGGATGAGGGGCGTTTGAACGCGCTCACTCATTGCTCCTCATCCTGAGCAAGCGAAGCGCGTCGAAGGACGCGAGTTTCCGACGAGAAATGTAAGAGGGCGTTTGATGGCTTACGACAAGGCGGCGGTCCGCAAGGTGCTCGCGATGGTGAAGGCCGAAGGCCGCACCGCGCTGACCGCGCCCGAGGGCAAGCTGGTCTGCGATGCCTATGGCATCCCGGTGCCGAAAGAGGACGTCGCGACCAGTGCCAGGCAAGCGGCGAGCCTTGCGCGCAAAATGGGTTTCCCGGTCGTCCTCAAGATCGTGTCGCCGGACATCCTCCATAAGACCGAGGCGGGCGGCGTTCTGGTCGGCGTGAAGACGCCCGCGGAAGCCGAGAAGGGCTACGCCAGGATCCTTGCCAACGCGAAGAAATACAACCGCAAGGCCAAGATCGACGGCGTCCAGGTGCAGCAGATGCTGACCGGCGGCCAGGAAGTCATCATCGGCGCCGTCACCGACCCGAGCTTCGGCAAGCTGGTCGCCTTCGGTCTCGGCGGCGTCCTGGTCGAGGTGCTGAAGGACATCACCTTCCGCTTGGCGCCCGCCTCGCGCGAGGACGCGCTCTCGATGCTCGACGGCATCGCCGCGGCAGAGATCCTGAAGGGCGTGCGCGGCGGCGAGGCCGTCGACCGCCGGGCACTGGCGCAGCTCATCCAGAATGTCTCCAAGCTGGTGAGCGACTTCCCGGAGATCGCGGAGATGGATCTCAATCCGGTCTTCGCGCGCAAGGACGGCGCCACCGCCGCGGACGTGCGCATCGTGCTCGACTTCGAGCCCGCGCCCGCGCGCTACCGGCCGAGCCAAGACGAGATCGTCCGGCAGATGAATCGCATCATGAAGCCGGATGCGGTCGCGGTGATCGGCGCCTCCTCGGAGGATGGCAAGATCGGCAATTCCGTGATGAAGAACCTCATCAACGGCGGTTACCAAGGTCGGATCTTTCCGATCCATCCCAAGGCCGAGGAAATCCTCGGCCGCAAGGCCTACAAGAGCGTGAAGGACGTACCGGGCGACATCGACGTCGCCGTGTTCGCAATTCCCGCGAAGTTCGTGGCCCAGGCGCTGGTCGAGTGCGGCGAGAAGCAGATACCCGGCGCGGTGTTGATCCCCTCGGGCTTCGCCGAGACCGGCAATGTCGAGGGCCAGAAGGAGATCCAGGCGATCGGGCGGAAGTACAACATCCGCCTGATGGGGCCGAACATCTACGGCTTCTATTACACCTGGAAGAACCTGTGCGCGACCTTCTGCACCGCCTACGACGTGAAGGGTCACGCCGCGCTCTCGTCCCAGTCGGGCGGCATCGGCATGGCGATCATCGGCTTCTCGCGCTCGGCCAAGATGGGCGTCTCCGCGATCGTCGGTCTCGGCAACAAATCCGACCTCGACGAGGACGACCTGCTGACCTTCTTCGAGCAGGACGACAACACCCACATCATCGCCATGCATTGCGAGGACCTGAAGGACGGCCGGTCCTTCGCCGAGGTGGCGAAGCGCGTCTCCCGTAAAAAGCCGGTGGTGGTGCTGAAAGCCGGCCGCACCGCGCTCGGCGCGCGCGCCGCGAGCTCCCACACGGGCGCGCTCGCCGGCAACGACAAGATCTATGACGACGTGCTGCGCCAATCCGGGGTGATCCGGGCGAAATCGCTGCGCGACATGCTGGACTTCGCCCGCGGCATTCCCGTGCTGCCGACGCCCAAGGGCGAGAACGTCGTGATCATCACGGGTGCCGGCGGCTCAGGCGTGCTGCTCTCCGACGCCAGCGTCGACAACGGCCTCTCGCTCATGAGGATGCCGGGCGATCTCGACCAGGCCTTCCGCAAGTTCATCCCGCCTTTCGGCGCGGCCGGCAATCCCGTCGACATCACCGGCGGCGAGCCGCCCACCACCTACAAGAACACCATCCGGCTCGGCCTCGAGGATCCGCGCATCCACGCGCTTATCCTAGGCTATTGGCACACCATTATCACGCCGCCCATGGTGTTCGCGAATTTGGTCGTGGACGTGGTGGAGGAGATGAAGGCCAAGGGCATCGTCAAGCCGATCGTGGCCTCGCTCGCGGGCGACATAGAGGTCGAGCAGGCATCGGAGTACCTGTACGATCACGGGATTCCCGCTTATGCCTATTCGACGGAGATTCCGGTGGCGGTGCTGGGCGCCAAGTACAAATGGGCAAGGGGCGCCGGGCTGATCAAATGAGCGAGGTTGCAGGTTTGCGGGTTCCGGTAGTAAGCCCTGAGCCCCGGCCGCCGTGCCGCATCGAGAGGGATCGAAGCCGCTCATGAATATCCACGAGTACCAGGCGAAGAGCCTGCTGCAGAAATACGGGGTCGCGGTGCCGCGCGGCGCCGTGGCCTATACGCCCGAGGAGGCGCAACGCGTGGCGCGCGATCTCGGCGGCCCGGTCTGGGTCGTGAAGGCGCAGATCCACGCGGGCGGCCGTGGCGCCGGCCGCTTCAAGGACGATCCCAAAGGCAAGGGCGGCGTGCGCGTCGTCAAGTCGATCGAGGACGTCGGCGCGGGCGCCGCCGCGATGCTGGGGCACGTGCTCGTGACCAAGCAGACGGGTGCCGCGGGCCGCGAGGTGAAGCGCGTCTACATCGAGGAGGGCTGCGACATCAAGTGCGAGCTCTATCTGGGCTTGCTGCTCGACCGGCGGACCTCGCGGGTGACCATGATGGCCTCGACCGAGGGCGGCATGGAGATCGAGGAGGTGGCGGCGGCACATCCGGAGAAGATCCTCAAGGTCGCGATCGATCCCGCGACCGGCATGCAGCCCTTCCACGCGCGCCAGCTCGCCTTCGGCCTCGGCCTCGAGGGCAAGCAGGTGCAAGCCGCGACCAGTTTCATGCTCGCGATGTACAAGGCGTTCCAGGGCCTCGACGCCTCTATCGTGGAGATCAATCCCCTGGTGGTTACCGGTAGCGGCGAGGTGATGGCGCTCGATGCCAAGATGAATTTCGACGACAACGCGCTCTTCCGTCACAAGGACATCGCGGATATGCGCGACGAGTCCGAGGAGGATCCGATCGAGGTCGAGGCCGGCAAGCACGAGCTCAACTACGTCAAGCTCGACGGCAACATCGGCTGCATGGTGAACGGCGCCGGGCTCGCGATGGCGACCATGGACATCATCAAGCTCCATGGCGGCGAGCCCGCGAACTTCCTCGATGTCGGCGGCGGCGCCACCAAGGACCGCGTCACCACCGCCTTCAAGCTCATCCTGAGCGATCCCAACGTCGAGGGCATACTGGTGAACATCTTCGGCGGCATCATGCGCTGCGATGTCATCGCCGAGGGCATAGTGGCCGCCGCGCGCGAGGTGAGCCTGCATGTGCCCCTGGTGGTGCGGCTCGAGGGCACCAATGTGCGCCTCGGCAAGAAGATCCTCGGCGACTCCGGCTTGCCCATCGTCTCTGCCGACAATCTCGCCGATGCCGCCGAGAAGGTGGTGAAGGCGGTGAGGGAGGCGGCCTGATGTCGATCCTGGTCAACTCCTATACCAAAGTGATCTGCCAGGGCTTCACCGGCCGGCAGGGCACCTTCCATTCCGAGCAGGCGATCGCCTACGGCACCAAGATGGTGGGCGGCATCACGCCGGGGAGAGGCGGCAGCACCCATCTCGATCTGCCGGTCTTCGACACCGTGGCGCAGGCGGTCGCCAAGACCGGCGCCACCGCCTCCGCGATCTACGTGCCGCCGCCCTTCGCCGCGGACGCGATCCTCGAGGCGATCGACGCCGAGGTGCCGCTCGTGGTCTGCATCACCGAGGGGATTCCGGTCCTCGACATGGTGACAGTGAAGCGCGCGCTCCAGGGCTCCAAGTCCCGGCTCATCGGCCCCAACTGTCCCGGCGTCATCACGCCTGAGCAGTGCAAGATCGGCATCATGCCCGGCCACATCCACACCAAGGGCCACGTCGGCATCGTCTCGCGCTCGGGCACGCTCACCTATGAGGCCGTGGCGCAGACGACCGCGGCGGGTCTCGGCCAGTCCAGCTGCGTCGGCATCGGCGGCGATCCCGTCAACGGCACCAACTTCATCGACGTGCTCGAACTCTTCCTTAGGGACGACGAAACCCGGTCGATCATCATGATCGGCGAGATCGGCGGCTCCGCCGAGGAAGAAGCCGCGGATTTCATCAAGCACAGCAAGATGAAGAAACCGATGGTGGGCTTCATCGCCGGCGTCACCGCGCCGCCCGGCCGCCGCATGGGCCATGCGGGCGCGATCATCTCCGGCGGCGCCGGGACGGCGCAGCACAAGATGGAAGCGATGCGCAGCGCCGGCATCGCCGTTGCCGACTCGCCCGCCGCGCTCGGCAGCACGATGCTGAGTTTGCTGAAGCGATGAGTCTTTGTTTTCCGACCCCCCACCCCAACCCTCCCCCTCAAGGGGGGAGGGGGAAATTTGCACGCGCGGTCTCTGTTTCTTCCCCCTCCCCCCTTGAGGGGGAGGGTAGGGAGGGGGGTGGAACCTCAGCGTGTGAGGATCCACGCTGATGTCTCAACCCGCACCCCAAGGCAAGCGCAGCATCCACCCGGGCTCCGGGCGGCGGCGCGGCCGCGACATGCCCAAGGGTCGGCAGGTCGATCCCGAGGCGCTCGCGGAGGTGCAGGCGCTGCTCGGCGACCGCTCGCGCCAGCGCGATCTCCTGATCGAGCATCTGCATCTGCTCCAGGACAAATACCATTGCCTGCACGCGCGGCATCTGGCGGCGCTCGCGATGGAGATGAAGTTGGCGCTGGTGGAGGTTTACGAGGTCGCCAGCTTCTACGCGCATTTCGATATCGTGATGGATGGCGAGTCCGCGCCGCCGGAGATCACCGTTCGGGTCTGCGACAGCCTCAGCTGCGAGCTCGCGGGCGCGCAACGCCTGCTCAAGTATCTGCCGGCCAAGCTCGGAGCCAAGGTGCGCGTCGTGCGCGCGCCCTGCATGGGCGGCTGCCACAACGCGCCGGCGGTCGCGATCGGCCATGCCCTTCACGAGCACGCCACCGTCGAGAGCGTCGCCAAAGCCGCCAGCAAGGGCGAGATGCATCCGCATCTCCCCGCCTATCCCGGCCTCGATACCTATCGCGCACAGGGCGGATACAAGCTCCTCGAGGCGTGTCTCGCGGGCGGCAAGACCGTCGAGGATATCCTCAAGGCGCTCGAGGACTCCGCGCTCCGCGGCCTCGGCGGCGCCGGGTTTCCGACCGGCCGCAAATGGCGCTTCGTGCGCAACGAGGCGAAGCCGCGGCTGATGGCGGTCAATGCCGACGAGGGCGAGGTCGGCACCTTCAAGGACCGGCACTACCTCGAGACCGACCCGCACCGCTTCCTCGAGGGCATGCTGATCGGCGCTTGGGCGGTCGAGGCGCCCGCGGTCTACATCTACCTTCGCGACGAGTATCCGCAGTGCCGCGAGATCCTGCAGACGGAGATCGCGGCTCTGCAGAAGGCCGGACTCTCGCGCCACACGGAGATCCATCTCCGGCGCGGCGCCGGCGCTTATATCTGCGGCGAGGAGTCCGCGATGCTCGAGAGCATCGAGGGCAAACGCGGGCTGCCGCGGCACAAGCCGCCTTATCCCTCTCAGGTCGGCCTCTTTGGTCGCCCCACGCTGATCAACAACGTCGAGACGCTGTTCTGGGTGCGCGACATCGTCGAGAAGGGCGCGCCGTGGTTCGCAAGCCAGGGCCGGCGCGACCGCAAGGGCCCGCGGAGCTTCTCGGTCTCCGGACGGGTGAAAAATCCCGGCGTGAAGCTCGCGCCGGCGGGGATCACGGTCAAGGAATTGATCGATGAGTATTGCGGCGGCATGGCGGAGGGCCATGTCTTCAAGGCCTACCTGCCCGGCGGCTGCTCTGGCGGAATCCTGCCGGCATCCATGGGCGACCTGGCGCTCGATTTCGGCACGCTCGAGCCCCACGGCTGCTTCATCGGCTCGGCGGCGGTGATCGTGCTCTCGGACAAGGACGACATGAAGGCCGTCACTCTGAACCTGCTGAAGTTCTTCGAGGACGAGAGCTGCGGGCAATGCACGCCCTGCCGCGTGGGCACAGAGAAAGTGGTGCGGCTGCTGTCGGAGCCCAAATGGGACGGGCCGTTCCTCCAAGAGCTCGCCAAGGTGATGACGGATGCATCGATCTGCGGCCTCGGGCAAGCCGCGATGAATCCGGTGAAGATGGCGCTGAAGCATTTCGCGGAGGATCTCGCATGATCCGCCAGAAGGGACTCGGCCATCTGCCATCCCTCTCCGCCCCTCGGGGGCGGAGAGGTGGGGTGAGGTGGGGGAGTCTCGATCGCTCGTCGGGCGGGCTCGCTTTATCCACGCCACCACCGGATGCGCTGTGCGATCCGAGTCCCCTCGTTGCACATAATCGCCGCGGCGTCGCCCCACCTCACCTATCCTCTCCGCCCCTGAGGGGCGGAGAGGGACAATCTTTGGGGGCGGAGCGACGCTCCAACGAGGTTCGCAATGACTGACGCGATCAAATTCTTCCTCGACGGCGAGGAGGTGGAGGCACGGCCGGGTGAGACGATCTGGCAGGTGGCCCAGCGCAAGGGCACGGAGATTCCGCATCTCTGCTACAGCCCCGCGCCCGGTTATCGGCCCGACGGCAACTGCCGTGCCTGCATGGTGGAGATCGAGGGCGAGCGCGTGCTCGCCGCCTCCTGCATCCGCCAGCCCTCGGCCGGCATGAAGGTCAAGACCGCGAGCGAGCGCGCGAAGTTCTCGCGCCAGATGGTGTTCGAGCTGCTGGTCGCCGACCAGCCCGAACGCGCCGCAAGTCACGATCCCGAGTCCCGTTTCTGGCATTGGGCCGATCGCGTCGGCGTCGCCGAGAGCCGCTTGCCCGCGCGCGCGCAGCCGGCGCCCGACCGCAGCCATCCCGCCATGGCGGTGAATCTCGATGCCTGCATCCAGTGCAATCTCTGCGTCCGCGCCTGCCGCGAGGTGCAGGTGAACGACGTCATCGGCATGGCCGCGCGCGGCCACGGCGCCAAGATCGTGTTCGATTTCGACGACCCGATGGGCAACAGCACCTGCGTCGCCTGCGGCGAGTGCGTGCAGGCGTGCCCCACCGGCGCGCTCATGCCCGCGACGCGCGTCGACGAGCACAATCATTACTCAAACGGCGTCGACCGCGAGGTCGCGAGCGTCTGCCCCTATTGCGGCGTCGGCTGCCAGATCACTTACAAGATCAAGGACGACAAGCTCGTCTATGTCGACGGCCGCGACGGGCCATCGAACCAGAACCGGCTCTGCGTCAAAGGCCGCTTCGGCTTCGACTACGTGAGCCATCCCGGCCGCTTGACGGTGCCGATGATCCGCAAGGCCGGCGTCAAGAAGGACCCGCACGACGAGATCGATCCCACCAACCCGTGGACGCATTTCCGCAAGGCGAGCTGGGAAGAAGCGCTTAACCGCGCGGCCGCGGGACTTAAGCGCATCCGCGATCAGCACGGCGGCAAGGGCCTCGCGGGCTTCGGCTCGGCGAAGGGCTCCAACGAGGAGGCCTATCTCTTCCAGAAGCTGGTGCGGACGGGCTTCGCCACCAACAATGTCGACCACTGCACTCGGCTCTGCCACGCCTCGTCGGTGGCCGGACTGCTCGAGGGCATCGGCTCGGGCGCGGTGACCGCACCCTTCACCGCCGCCAAGGATGCCGACGTCATCATCGTCATCGGCGCCAACCCGACCGAGAACCATCCGGTCGCCGCCACATTCTTCAAGAACGCGGCGAAGCGCGGCGCCACCTTGATCGTGATGGACCCCCGTGGCCAGGCGCTGAAGCGCCACGCCACCCACATGCTGCAGTTCAAGCCCGCCCGCGATGTCGCGATGCTGAACTCGCTGCTCCATGTGATCATCGAGGAGGGACTCTACGACAAGCAGTACGTCCAGGCGCACACCGACGGCTTCGAGCGCCTGCGCGACAACGTGAAGAATTTCCCGCCGGAGAAGATGGCGGCGATCTGCGGCATCGATGCCGAGACGCTGCGCACGGTCGCGCGCAAATACGCGCGCGCCGAGGCCGCGATCATCTTCTGGGGCATGGGCATCTCCCAGCACATTCACGGCACCGACAATACGCGCTGCCTGATCGCGCTCGCGCTGGTCACGGGCCAGGTCGGCCGGCCCGGCACGGGTCTGCATCCGCTCCGCGGCCAGAACAACGTGCAGGGCGCCTCGGACGCCGGCCTCATTCCGATGTTCTTCCCGGACTACCAGTCCGTGGAGAACGCCGAGATCCGCGCGACCTACGAGAAGCTCTGGGGCGCCAAGCTCGATCCCAAGCGCGGCCTCACCGTGGTCGAGATCATGAACGCGGTGCACGAGGACGTGATTCGCGGCATGTATATCATGGGCGAGAACCCCGCGATGTCGGACCCGGACGTCCAGCATGCGCGCGAGGCGCTGGCCAAGCTCGAGCATCTGGTGGTGCAGGACATCTTCCTGACGGAGACCGCGAAGTACGCCGACGTGGTGCTGCCGGCCTCCGCCTGGCCCGAGAAGACCGGCACGGTCTCCAACACGAACCGCCAGGTGCAGCTGGGTCGCGTCGCGCTGCCGCTGCCGGGCGAGGCCCGCGAGGATCTTTGGATCATCCAGGAGATCGCGCGCCGCCTGGGCCTGCCCTGGAACTACGCCCATCCCAAGGACGTGTTCGCGGAGATGAAGCAGACCATGCGCTCCCTCGACCACATCACCTGGGAGCGGCTGGAGCGCGAGAGCTCGGTCACGTATCCCGTCGACGCCGACGACAAGCCCGGCAACGAGATCGTCTTCGGCGAGGGCTTCCCGACGCCCACCGGCCGCGGCAAGTTCGTGCCCGCGGGCCTGGTGCCGCCCGCCGAGGAGCCGGACGCCGATTATCCGATGGTGCTCACCACCGGCCGCCAGCTCGAGCACTGGCACACCGGAGCCATGACCCGCCGCGCCACCATCCTCGACCTGCTGGAGCCCGAGGCGGTGGCGAGCCTCGCGCCCGCCGACTTCCGCAAGTTCGGCATCCATCCCGGAGACATGATCCGGGTCGCGACCCGCCGCGGCGCCATCGAGCTCAAGGCGCGCGCCGACGGGGCCATCCCCTCGGGCATGGTGTTCATCCCCTTCTGCTACGCCGAGGCCGCCGCGAACGTGCTCACCAACCCGCAGCTCGACCCCTTCGGCAAGATCCCGGAGTTCAAGTTCTGCGCCGCGCGGGTGGAACGCGCGACGGTTCCGGCCTGAGGGCCACGCGCCGCTACTTGGTGTTGCTCTTGATCCAGTTGGCGATCTGCGCCACCACGGAATCCTCGATCCCGTAGAAGCCGTGCTCGGCTCTCGCCTCGCAGGGAGGCGAGATCGGTGCCAGCCCGCCGCTCACCATTTGCACGTCGACCTTGGGCGAGGACTTGAGCGCGGCCTTGATGTTGGCGTCGTCGCCGGGCGGCGTGATGTTGCACTTGTCGCCGGTGTGGGAAAGGATCAGCACGGGCACGTTGATGGCGGCGAGATTGGCCGCGAAGACGGTTTCCTTGAGCTCGGGCCTCCCGCCCTCGCGCGTCAGCGACGAGGTCAGCACGATGCCCGCGATCTCGCCCTTGGTCAGGCGGCTCGCGCCGCCCACCGCCGCGTTGGTGCCTTGGCTCGTGCCCACGAGCCAGATCGGCGCCTTCGTCTGCGTCCGCACATAGGCCATGATCTGCGCGATGTCGTCGGCGTAATCGGCGGTGGTGCGGTTGTTGAAGAGGCCGCGCATACTGCTGGGCACATCGGGGATCGCCACCGCCAGGCCTTGTGCCACCCAGCTGTCGCGCGTGCGCACCAGGAAATTGCCGCCAGCGGCCGGCGTGCCGTCGGTGCCGAGCTTGATCACGCCGTCGCCGCCCGGAAACAGGATCAACGCCGCCACGGGATTGCTGGGTTGCAGGTAGAGCACGCGCTGCTTGCCGCCGCCGCTCGCGGGCAGGTCGACGGTCGAGGCCGCGAGCGCGCTGCCGATCGCGGCGAGCGCGATCGCCGCCCCCAGGCAAAGGCTCGCGACGAGATACCTGCGGGCGCCGAGACCAGGCTTCATGGAGTGCTCCCCTCTGAAGGCTCAAATCCGGCGCCGATTATGCCCGATTCGATGCCCCACTCCATGACAGGCTGAGCCAGGCCTGTCCCCCGACGCCAAAAAAGAAAATCGGGCGAGAGGATCGCTCCTCTCGCCCGCGACGGTGGGGATGCACGAGAACTGGTCGGTGGCTCGCCTACTCCGCCGCGCTCGCCACGCCTCCCAGTCCCATTTCCATTTGGCGCGACCGCAGCGGCTTCAGCACGAAGATCGCAAGCCCCACGACGATGAAATTCATGATTGCGGTCGCCACGAACACCATGTGCCAGCTGCCGGTCGAGGCCTGAATCACGTTCGCCAAGGGCACCAGGAAGGCCGAGGCTCCCTTGGCGGTATAGAGGAAGCTCAAGTTGGCGGTCCCGTATTTGGGCCCGAACGTGTCCGTGCAGGTCGAGGGGAAGAGGCTGAAGATCTCGCCCCAGGTCAGGAAGATCAGCGCGGCAAAGATCACGAAGGCCCAGGGCGATGTGCCCATCGATCCCAGCAGCCAGTAGCTGATTCCGCCGAGACCGAAGGCGATCGCCATGGTGTTCTCACGGCCGATATTGTCCGAGATCCACCCGAACAGCGGCCGCGCCGCTCCGTTCGCGACATTGTCGACGATGAGCGCGACCGTCAGCGTCGTTGCCGCGCCCAGTACCGCCACGTTGGCGACGTTGAAGTCCTTCGCGACCAGCGCGATCTGCGCCGTTGCCATCAACCCGCTGGCCGAGACCATCACGAACATCACGTAGAGCACCCAGAAGGTGAGGGTCTGCAGCATCTCGACCGGCGTGTAGCTGCGCGTGGATTGGCTCACCTTGACCGCGGTGACGCGCGGCGTCTCGCCCGCAAGCGGCGCCCGCAGCATCCAGGCGACCACGAAGATCACCGCGCCCTGCACCAGGCCGAACCAGAAGAACGCCGCCTGGTAGCCCGCGGAGTCGATCACCATCCGGATGGGCACGACCGTGATCACGGCACCCGCGCCGAAGCCCGCTGCCGTGATACCGACGGCGAGACCGCGCCGATCCGGGAACCACTTCACGGCATTGCCGACGCAGGTCGCGTAGACGGCGCCCGCCCCGGTGCCGCTCACCACGGCGCCGAAATAGAGCATCTCGAGCGAGCCCGCCTTCGCGTTGATGATCCAGCCGATCGCGACGAGGATGCCGCCGACCGCCGTCACCAGCCGCGGCCCGTTCTTCGGGCCGATGTAATCGGCAAGCCAGCCCTCGACCGGCGTGAGCCAGGTCTCGAGCGCGACAAAGATGCTGAACGCGATCTGGATGTCGGCGATGGACCAGTTCGTCGCCTTGTTGATCGGATTGACGAACAGCGTCCAACCGTATTGCAGGTTGGCGATCAGCACCATGCAAAGGAAGCCGAGGCCGAGTTGCAGCCACCGATTTTCCGGTGGTCGCGCGGATTGCGAGGGTGCACTCATCGACATTTCCATCCCCATCGGTGTGGTTCTTTTTGAGCAGCGGCGCAGTCTTCTGCGTCCGCCGTCACGGTGGTCAAGCGATAATCTCGCCGCCGAGCGGTGTGCCCGATACAAGAATAAGATATGCCATCGCGCGCGAAATGGAAATCTTTCGCGTGGTTAATCTGGCTGCGCTAATGCCGCAGCGCACCTAAGTTCAAGCAAGACCTTCTTGTTCCTGGTCGACAAGAAACCGAGTCTTGCGGGGCCCAGTCTCGGCGGTGCGAAAAGGCGCCGGGAGGAAATCCTCGCGCGCTAGCCGGCCTCTCACGCAAAGCGGATCGACGAGGAGCCCGTGCCCGGAGCGCGGCCTGGCTACAGCACCCGCTCGGGAAAAGCGTCGAGGAAGGACTCGAGCGCCAGAATGCGCGAGGCGTCCTCGAAGCAGTTGGCGTCGGAGCACTCGATCGCGAGCTTGAACACGACATGCGGAATGCCCCGCAGACCCTCTCGAAGACCCAGGACGGTTGCGGTCTGCGAAAGCGGTGTCTCCTGGCGCCGGCGAAAACTCTCGCCCGGCCTGACCTCGTCGGGGTTGGCCCGACTGCGCACGGATAGAAATGCCATCGTCTCCCCCTCAAAGTTTGGCGCCGCGGTTCGCCGCCCACTGGGACTGGCCGCAAGACCGCAAGTCGCCGGGTTCAGAATGGCCATTCTCTATTTAGCGAAGTTAGCAAGATATTAACGGCCGGCGCTCGCCCTAAAAAGCTCACGGGGTCCCATCTACTCGGTGAACCGCGTGAGAGTGTCCACCAAAGACTGCGAAGGATCGATGAACCGGAACGCGATCTCCCGAGCGCGCTTGTCGCGACGCACGAGCTCGAGCCGAATGGCAAATCGGCCGGGCATTCCGACAATGCTCAAGAAGCCGGCCGCGCTGGTACCGATCGGCGTGTCCGGATGAGTATCCTTGACGAGAAAGCCGCCCAGCGACCAGTTGGTCGCGTCGTGCTCGGCGCCGAGGAACGTCAGCTTCAGCCGCAAGGAGTCGCGCCGCTTGTGGCGGCGCCTCTCCTTGAGGCGAGTGGGTCCCGGCACGGCCGTGTGCAGCAGCGCAACGGAATCCGGCGAAATCGAAACCTCGTGCTTGCCCATGTATCACCCCTCTGGCTTCCGGCGCTTGCAGCGCCGCCATCTTGTCCAGCCGCATAAGACCTACGGCGCATCGGTAAATGAGACGTTGAAGCTCGAATTCTTGAATAAGGCCGAATAAAATCGGTCGCTGCGCGCGCGGAGGGTTCTCGGACTTTGACGCCAGGCTGAATTCGACTACAGTACGACCATTGCTGTCGACATTTGGGGGACACAAATGTTGGACGCATTTTATCGAATTCATCGAGTATTGATCGCCTTGCGGCGCGTTGGCGATTCCGCGGTCTGGGCCGCGTTGCCCCTCGCGATCGGTATCAGCGCGCTCCCTGGCACCGCCGGCGCTGTCGACATCTTCAACAATTCGAACACCGATGCCGTGCTCGACTGCCCGGCTCCCGGCGCCGCCTGCGATCCCAGCTTCACGGTGGCGGCGCCGACCGTGATCGGTCAGGTATCGACCTACCACTGGCACGGCGGACAGGGCGAGACTCCCGGCCGCGTCCAGATCGGCATCAAGACGCCGTCGGGGCAAGTGCTCGGCCCGTTTCGCGCGACGGGAACGCCGGCGACGAACGGCGTGCTCGCCAACTGGACAGTGACCTTCAATCGAAGGCTGCCGCCGGGCCAATACAGCGTCATCGACACCCGTCCCGAGACCTGGTCGCAGAACGCGCGCTCCAACGATAAGGGCTTTGCGATCGTGTCGGGCACGCCGGCAGCGGGCGGGGGCGGCGCCTCTCCGAGCCCGCGCCCCGGCACCACGCCGCCGAGGCCGCCCGCGGCGCCACCGCCCGTTGCCTGCACGTTCAGGAACGGCTTCCAGTTCCTGTGCTTCGGCGACGTCATCACCTTGAGCAGCAATCCGATCGTGGCGGGGGGCATGCTCACCCTCACGGTCAACCCGGCCTCGGGCTATTCCTTCGACGCCAGCACGGTGCTGGTCCTGGAGCCGACCTCCGGTGTCGGCTTCGGGGTGGGGCTGCTCACGCTCTGCGGCGGGCTCGTCGGCGGTGCCGCGGCACCGGCCTGTCCCTTCACCGCGCCGAAGACGATGACGCTGCCGATTCCCGGAGGCGGGCCGATCCCGGCCGGCACGTACATCCTGAGAGCGGAGAACTGGAACCCGTCGGTCGTGGTCGGCGGCGTCGGGATTTGCACCCCGACCTGCACCGAGGCCGACGCCGGCATCGTGCAGTTCGCGACCGCCCCGCCAAGCACGCTCCAGATCACGAATGTGTTCTATCCCGGTCCGAACGGTCAGATCGCGGTCCAGTTCGTCGATCCTCCGCAGAGCGTGAACCAGATTCAGGTGCGACCGTGGACCGGCTATCAGTGGGGACAGCCGATCTCGTGGAACCCGGGCGCCGCGGGGCTCGCGGGCGGGACATTGTTCATCCAGGTCGGCGGCTGCACGCCGGGGCAGAGCTACACCATTTTCATCACGCTGTTCGACGCGATGAGCCAACAAGCACAGCAGAAATTCACCTATGTCTGTCGCTGAAGCCTCCCGTGGTGCATGCTGGCGGTGACGGGATGAAGGAGAGCGCCACATGCGACAGCTTCCTTTTGTTGCGATCACGACCGCGGCGCTGCTCGCCGGCGCGCCAACCCTCGCCGCCGACACCTCGGCTCCCCCCGGCGTCACGGTCATTCATCTAACCGAGCGGGCGGAGCGGGTAATGGCGCGGGATCACCTGCGCGGCGGGCTCGCGGTCGAGGTGACCGGGCCGGTGGCGTCGCAGGTGCAGGCGGAGATCAACCGCCGCATGGAGGCGGCGCTCGCCAAGGCGAAGTCGGTCTCGACGGTGAAGGCGGAGACCGGCGGCTACTCCGTCTATCCCCAGCGCGATCCCGGCAAGCCCACGCTCTGGCACGGCCAGCAGACGCTCAACCTCTCGAGCGACGCGCCCGCCGACCTGCTGACGCTGGTGGGCGACCTCCAGCAGCAGGGCCTCGCGACCCAAGGCCTCACCTTCGAGGTGGCGGAGGAAACCCTGCGCAAGGCCGAGGACGGCCTGACCGCCGATGCGCTCGCGGCGCTGCGCCAACGCGCGGAGACAGTCGCCACCGATCTCGGCATGACCGTGCAGCAGATCCGCGACGTCACCATCGGCAACGCCGAAGGTGGCGCCCGCCCGCCCATGCCGGTCTTCGCGATGCGCGCCGCCGCACCCGCCGCGGCACCGCCGCCCGTCGCCGAGCCCGGCGACGCCGAAGTCTCCGTCACGGTGCAGGCCGAGGTGTGGCTCGCGCCGAAGGGGCAGTGACGAAAGGAAGGATCACCACAGAGACACGGAGAACGCGGAGAGTTCGAGTAGCGGCGAAGCCGCGGTCTCCGTGGTGAACCTTCCTTAGTGGAAGCGCTCGGCTATTTAAGCCGGTCGGCGATTTTGTCGATGCCGGCCTTGGCGCAGGCTTCGTCCTTGTCGACGCCGGGCGCGCCGCCGGCGCCGATCGCGCCCACCACCTCGTCGCCGATCTTGATCGGCAATCCGCCGCCCACCAGGAGCACGTTGGGAAGATGCTGCAGCT
This sequence comes from Allostellaceae bacterium, assembly GCA_035604335.1. Lineage (GTDB taxonomy): Bacteria > Pseudomonadota > Alphaproteobacteria > ATCC43930 > CGMCC-115725 > DASZHJ01. The sequence continues at coordinate 30,539 of DATNIT010000158.1, forward strand.
GCGCCGCCGCCGGCGTGCCGAGCAGCCGCTCGCCGATGGCGCCGCTGGGTGCCTTGAAGGAGGCGGACGTGTAGGCCTTGCCGAAGGCGCTGTCGAGCGTGTGGACGCCGGCGTTGTCGCCGCGCAGCACCGCCTGGCGCGCGCCGCTCGCGTCCACGACCACGGCGGCCTCGGCCCAGCCCTGGGCCTTGCACGCCTCCACCGCCGCGCCGACCGCCTCGAGCGCGAGCGCCGCCGGGATGCGATGCGTGCTCAGCGCCTGCGCATGCGCTGATGTCGCCGCGAGCGAGAGCAGCGCACCGGCCAAGACCGTGCGTGTGTTCATGATCCCCTCCGATCCAAGGCCCCGTCGGGGCTGATCGCATGAGCTAAGCGGAATTCCACGTCGCCGACGAGCGGCAGAATTCAGTCTCGCGTGGTTGTGAAGAGAAGCAAGGAAGATTCACCACAGAGACACAGGGGATACGGAGACGGAATTAGCTGCTGTGCGTCCTTCGACGCGCTCCCTGCGGTCGCTTGCTCAGGATGAGGCGAATTCTTCAGGGCCGTGCTCAGTCTTCCCCTCATCCTGAGCAAGCGAAGCGCGTCGAAGGACGCAGGGTCGATTTGCTGCTTCTCCGTGTCCTCTGTGCCTCTGTGGTGAATCCAGCTTTCGTTAAGCCGCTAGCTCAACACCTTGGTCTTGGCCAGCCGATCCAGCGCCTCGCCCAGCCGCTCCTTCGAGGAGGCGAAGCAGAAGCGCAGATAACCCTCGCCCGCGTCGCCGAAGGCGATGCCCGGGGCCACGCCGACCTTGGCACCCGTGATGATCTGGCGGGCAAGCTTGAAACTATCCGTGCAGCCGTCGACCCGGGCGAAGGCGTAGAACGAGCCCTCCGGCGACTTGACGGTGACGCGCGGGAAGCGCGCGAGGCCCTGCACGAAGAGATCGCGGCCGATCCGGCAGCGCTCGACGATCTCGGCGATGAGCGGCTCGCCGTCCTTGATCGCGGTCACCGCGGCGTGCTGCAGGAAGGTGGGCGAGCCGCTGAAGTTGTACTCGATGAGCTTGTCCATCACCGTGAGCATCTCCTGCGGCGCCACCATCCAGCCGAGCCGCCAGCCGGTCATGGCCCACGCCTTCGAGAAGCTCTGCAGCACCACCACGCGGTCCTCGGGCTCGGCGACGTCGTGGAAGGAGGTCGCTGCCCGCTTTCCGTAGACGATGCGGTTGTAGACCTCGTCGGAAAGCAGCCAGAGCCCGCGCTTGCGCGTGAACTCGAGCAGAGCCTGCGCGTCCTCCTGCGTCATCACCCAGCCCGTGGGGTTGCCGGGCGAGTTCACATAGATCGCGCGCGTGGTGGCGTCGCAGGCGTCGATCACGCGCTGGAGGTCGAGCTTCCAGCCGCCGTCCTTGGTGGAGGCGAGCGAGACCGGCTTCGCCACGCCGCCCATGATGCCGATGGTCGAGTTGATATTGGGCCAGACCGGATGGAGCACGATCACGCTGTCGCCGGGATCGATCAGCGCCTCCATGGTCAGCATGATCGCGCTCATGCCGGAGGAAGTAACCACCACGTTTTCGGAGACGACGGGCTTCGCGTGCAGGCCCGTGAGGTACGTGGCGATCGCCTGGCGCAGCTCGGGGATGCCGCGCTTGAAGGTGTAGAAAGTCTCACCGCGCTTCATCGCGGCGGTGGCGGCGTCGCAGATGAAAGCCGGCGTCGGCAGGTCGCCCTCGCCGAACCACAGCGGCACGATGTCGGGATCGCCGAAATTGGGCGCCGACACCTCGCCGATCTTCGACATCGGCAACGCCGTGATCGCAGGCCGCACGCCATGAGGACGATCGGGGATCGCGGCGGGTTTGGAAACGGCACTCTTATTGGACAAGGAGACCTCCGGCTGGACAGAAGGCGCCCGCACTCTCGCAGGGAGTGGCTTGCCCCTGCAAACGCGTTTTTTGCAGGCCAGCGCACCCTCACCCGGCCAGCGCTCGCGTGCCGGCCACCCTCTCCCATTTCATGGGAGAGGGGCAAGCAAGCGCTCGGTGTGAATAACCCCTCGCCCGCGGAGCGGGAGAGGGAGGGACCCGCCGCGCAGCGACGGGAGGGTGAGGGGCAACGCGTCCCTACGGCGCGTAGGTCACCGGCAGCGTCGTCGTGTATTTGATCCGCTCCATCGCGAAGGCGGAGCTCACGTCGTAGAGATCGGCGACGCGGATCAGGCGCTTGTAGACGGCGTCGTAGGCCGCGATGTCCGGCACCACCACGCGCAGGAGGTAATCGACCGCGCCGCTCATGCGGTAGAACTCCACCACCTCCGGGATCTCCGCCACCGCATGGCAGAACTTCTCCGCCCAATCCATGCTGTGCTGGTTCGTGCGCACGCTGACGAACACGGTGACGCCGACGTTGAGCTTCTCGGCGTCGAGGAGGGCGACCCGCTGCCGGATCACGCCGGCTTCCTCGAGCTTCTGGATCCGCCGCCAGCAGGGCGAGGTGGAGAGCCCCACCCGCTCGGCGATCTCGGCCACCGGCGTGGTGGCGTTTTCCTGCAGGCAGGTCAGAATTTTGCGGTCGAAGTCGTCAATCGGCATGAAATTCCCTTACTGTCGCGATTTGGGGTATGAATTACCCTTATCATCTCAGACTGCGACAAATTCGCAAACAATTTCCGCCCCGATCCCGTTAATTAGATCGCGTTGGCGTTGGGGAGGAAACACATGCCGCGTCTGTCGTTCACGGAGCATCCGGCCTCGGTCGGCGAGACCTACGGCGAGCATCTGGTCTCCGCCTGGAGTTTCGCGGGACGGATGGCCTGCGCCACCGCGGCCTGTTTCGTCCACGGGCTCCTGCCGTTCCTCTTCACCCGCACCGGTTCGGGCATCATCAACGAGCTGCACGGCCGGATGGTCCTCAATCGCTCGCGCCAGCGCGCACCCAGCACGCTGGGCTCCCTCGAGAGCGCCGCCCTCTAGCTTCACCCCCTCCCCAGGCTCGGCCTGCATCGGTAGAGTCGATCTGCGCCGCCCGTCGCGGCGCCGGAGGAAATACCCATGACCCAGCCGCTCTGGCAGCCGAGCGCCGAGCAGATCGCTGCCGCCAATCTCACGCGGTTCAGGAAAGACGCGGGCGCGCGCTGGAAGCGCCGGTTAGAGGATTTTGCCGAGCTCCGCCGCTGGTCGGTCGAGCACCGCGAGGAATTCTGGCGCTCGATCTGGGACTTCTGCGGCGTGGTGGCGGAGACCGCGGGCGAACGCGTGCTCGTCGACGGCGACAAGATGCCGGGTGCGAAGTTCTTCCCGGATGCGCGGCTCAATTTCGCGGAGAACCTGCTGCGCCGGCGCGACCAGACCGATGCCATCGTGTTCTGGGCCGAGGACAAGGTGAAGCGGCGGCTCTCCCACGCCCAACTCTACGACGCCGTCTCGCAGCTGGCGCAAGCGCTGAGGGCCGACGGCGTCGGCGTCGGTGACCGCGTCGCCGGTTATCTGCCCAACATGCCCGAGACCGTGATCGCCATGCTGGCGACCGCGAGCCTCGGCGCCACCTGGTCCTCCTGCTCGCCCGATTTCGGCGTCAAGGGCGTGCTCGACCGCTTCGGCCAGATCGAGCCCAAGGTGCTCGTCCTCGCCGACGGATATTTCTACAACGGCAAGGCCTTCGACTGCCTCGACAAGGCACGCGAGATCCTGCTGCAGCTCCCGAGCGTGAAACGCGTGGTGGTGGTGCCGCTCACCCGCGAGAACCCCACGCTGAGCGGTATTCGCAACGCCACGATGCTTCCCGCCTATCTGGCGCCACACCGGCCCGGGCCGATCGCCTTCGCGCGGCTGCCGTTCGATCACCCGCTCTACATCATGTATTCCTCGGGCACCACGGGCGTGCCGAAATGCATCGTGCACGGCGCCGGAGGCACGCTGCTGCAGCATCTGAAGGAGCACGTGCTCCATTGCGACGAGCGGCCGGGCGACCGCGTCTTCTATTTCACCACCTGCGGCTGGATGATGTGGAACTGGCTGGTGTCCGCGCTGGCGGCGGGCGCCAGCTTGCTGCTCTTCGACGGCTCGCCCTTCCACCCCAGCGGCAACATCCTCTTCGACTACGCGGATGCCGAAGGCATGACCCTGTTCGGCACCTCCGCCAAATACATCGACGCCCTCCACAAGGCGGGCCTCGAGCCGCGGCGCACGCACAAGCTCTCGAGCCTGCGGCTCATGACGTCCACGGGCTCGCCGCTGGCGCCCGAGAGCTTCGACTACGTCTACGAGAAGGTGAAGCCGGACCTTTGTCTCTCATCGATCTCGGGGGGTACCGACATCGTCTCCTGCTTCGTGCTGGGCAATCCGATCGGGCCGGTCTGGCGCGGCGAGATCCAGACGTCCGGACTCGGTCTCGCGGTCTCCGTCTACGACGACAGCGGCAAGCCCGCGCCCGTCGGCGAGAAGGGCGAGCTCGTCTGCACCAAGCCTTTCCCCTGCATGCCCATCGGGTTCTGGAACGACCCCAAGGGCGAGCGCTACCACGCGGCCTATTTCGCGCGCTTCCCGAACATCTGGTGCCACGGCGATTACGCCGCGATGACCGAGCACGGCGGCGTCGTCATCTACGGCCGCTCCGACGCCGTGCTCAATCCCGGCGGCGTGCGTATCGGCACCGCCGAGATCTATCGCCAGGTGGAGCAGGTGCCGGAGGTGCTGGAGGCGCTGGTGATCGGCCAGGATTGGGACAACGACGTGCGCGTGGTGCTGTTCGTCAAGCTGCGCGAGGGGCTGTTTCTCGACGACGCGGTGGTGGCCAAGATCAAGAAGCAGATCCGCGACAACGCGACGCCGCGCCACGTGCCGGCCAAGATCGTCCAGGTCGCCGACATCCCCCGCACCAAGAGCGGCAAGATCGTCGAGCTCGCCGTGCGCGACGTGGTGCACGGCCGGGCCGTCAAGAACATCGAGGCCCTCGCCAACCCCGAAGCCCTCGCCCTCTACAAGGACCTGCCGCAGCTCAAGGCGTGAGGAGAATTGTGCGTCCTTCGACTCGCGATGCTCCGCATCGCGGCTCAGGATGAAGGGCAGTGAGCATCATGAAAAAACGCTTCATTCTGAGTCGACCGCGCAGCGGGCGAGTCGAAGGACGCACGATGGTCAGTCCACTGTAGCCCGCTGATGCTCTCGCTCGCCGTCATCGCGCGCCGCTTCGATGCGCTGCCGCCGATCGCGCGGGCGGCGTTCTGGGTCGTGCTCTCCGGATTCTGTGCCACCTTCATGAACGTGTTCGTGCGCGAGGCGGCGCGCGAGCTGCATCCCTTCGAGATCACCTTCTTCCGCTGCTTCTTCGGCTTCGCCGTGCTGGTGCCGTGGATCGTGAAGGCGGGCCCTGGCGCGCTCAAGACCCGCAAGAAGGTGTTCTACACGCTGCGCGGCCTCGTGAGCCTGGTCTCGATGCTTTCATGGTTCTACGGCATCACCCTGGTGCCTCTCGCCACCGCCACCGCGCTCAACTTCACCTCGCCGCTCTTCTCGACGCTGGGGGCGGCGCTGGTGCTGCACGAGAGCGTGCGGCTCCGGCGATGGTCGGCGCTCGCGGTGGGCTTCGTCGGTGTCATCGTGATCCTGCGCCCCGGCGCGGAGGCGCTCGATCCCTACGCGCTGCTGATCATTTTCTCCGCAATGACCGGCGGTCTGAACGTGGTGACGGTCAAGTTCCTGGCGCGCACGGAGTCCCCCGCCGCGATCGTGACCTACCTCATGCTGTTCCTGACCCCGCTCTCGCTCATTCCGGCGTTGTTCGTCTGGCAGTGGCCCTCCCTCGTCGCCATCGGGTGGCTCGTGGCGCTGGGGGCGCTCGGCACTCTCTCGCATATCTCGGTGGTGCGAGGCTATGGCCTGGTCGATGCCAGCGCCTGCGCGCCCTTCGAGTTCCTGCGCCTGCCCTTTGCGGCTTTCATGGGCTATGTGCTGTTCTCGGAGGTGACGGATCTCTGGACCTGGGTCGGTGCCGTCGCCATCGCCGTCTCCGCGATCTACGTCGCGCACCGCGAGGCCCGGATCGCGCGCGAGCGCGCGCCGGCGTCGCCGCCGGCCGCCACGCTGAGCGCGCGGGAGCCCTTGCCGCGGGCCTGATCCACCTCGCGCGCGCCATCGCGATCTGCTATTCGTCGCGTATTCCAGCCACGGAGGAACCCATGAAGCTCGGCGGTCAAGCGGCGCTGGTGACGGGCGGCGCCTCGGGTCTCGGTGCCGCAACCGCGCGGGCGCTCGCGCGCGCCGGCGCGAAGGTGGCGGTGCTCGACGTCAATGCCGAGGCAGCCGCATCGGTCGCCCAGGAGATCGGCGGCCTCGCCGTCGCCTGCGACGTCTCCGACGCCAAGAGCGCCGAGGTGGCGGTGGCGAAAGCCAAAGCCGCACACGGCGCCGCCCGCGTGCTCATCAACTGCGCGGGCATCGGCCCCGCCCAGCGCATCGTGGGCCGCGAAGGTCCGATGCCGCTCGAGGCCTTCAAGCGGGTCATCGACATCAATCTGATCGGCAGCTTCAACCTGATGCGGCTCGCGGCATCGGACATGATCGCCCTTGCGCCGCTCGAGGACGGCGAGCGCGGCGTCATCATCTCGACCGCGTCGGTCGCCGCCTACGAGGGCCAGATCGGTCAAGCCGCCTATTCCGCCTCCAAGGGCGGCATCGTGGCCCTCACCATGCCGGCGGCGCGCGAGTTCGCCCGCAGCGGCATCCGCGTCAACGCGATCGCACCCGGCCTCTTCGCGACGCCGCTGCTCCTCGGCATGCCCCAGCCCGTGCAGGAGAGCCTCGCCGCCAGCGTCCCGTTCCCCACGCGCTTCGGCAAACCCGAGGAATACGCGGCGCTCGTGCTCCACATTATCGAGAACGCCATGATCAACGGCGAAGTCATCCGGCTCGACGGCGCGCTCCGGATGGCGCCGAAGTGAAGCTGCGGTCGCTGGATTCCCTGAACCGCGCGGGCGATGGGTGACACTGTAGTAGTGGTTTCCCCAGTCTCTGGCTGACTCCCGGTCTTTACAAAAATAAAGAGGCCGTCCCGAAGGACGGCCTCTCAGGGCACGGTCAGAGCCGGAAAAGGATTACTGACGCTGCGCGACCTTGATCTCTTTCTTGGCCTCTTTCTTCACGAAAGTGGTCATCTCGTCGACGCTCTCGGTGAAGCGCTTCTTGAGCACGTCGAACGCCTCGGTCTGGGTCTTGCCGGCGAGCTCGACCAGCTCGCGCGTGTTGCTGACGCCCTTCTCGAGCGCCTGCTTGGCGAACTCCGCCTGCTTCTGGAGCTTCACTTCGGGGGCGCTGGTCTCGGCCCAATCGCGAACCAGGGCGGACGCCTGGTCGATCGCGGCGCGGGTCAGCTCGACCTGCATCTTCGCATACGCCCGGAAGCCCTCGACCGCCAGCTGATTGGCCTTGGTGAACGCCTCGAGGTTCTTGCGCTGAGTTGCCATCAGGGCCTCGACGTCGAAGCCCGGAAAAGTGAAGCCAGCGAACATCTTGCTGACTTCCGTCGTATCGAAAAATTTGCCATTGAGCATTGTCGTCATCCCATCCTTGGAGGTTGCGTCTCTTTGCTGCAGTGCAGCATGACACGGATATAGCTCTGGTCAGCCCGTTCTTCAATGCTCGTCCAAAAGAAATATTGCAATGCACCATGGCCCAGTCGTCGCTGATCAGCCGGACCGGCGGTCAGAGTCCCAACGCAATCGGCGTGGCGAACTTGGGCGACCTTGAGCTTGCAACTTATGGCCATCGCGCCCACATGAGCAATGCTAGAACGCTCGGTGCGTACAGAGACAGCGAGCAAGCCGACCGAAATTGTTAAGATCTGCGAAACGAACCCAATTGTACCAATGAAATCAACGATTGGAGACGCTGGCCTTCAGCCGGCAAAGCCAATCTCTGCCCCTGAAGGGTCCGACGCGGACCCGCGCGGAGCCTCCGGTCGGAGCCGTCCAGGTAAGCTGGTGGGAGGGAGCGGTCGGTCTCTGTGGAGGCTGCTAATGCGCGCCCCGGCGGTCGCGCTCGGGGGCGATTTCGTCGATGGCGCGGGCGAGCGCGATATCGCGGTCACTGACGCCCTCGACGTCGTGGGTGGTGAGGATGATCTCGACGCGGTTGTACACATTGAACCACTCGGGGTGGTGATCCATCTTCTCCGCCAGCAACGCCACCTCGCTCATGAAGCCCCAGGCCTCGCGGAAGGTGCCGAAATGATAGGTCTTGCGGATCGCGTCGCGGTCCTCGACTTCGCTCCAGCCGTTGAGTTGCCGGATGGCGGCGCCGCGCGCCTGGCCGTGCAGCCGTTCCACCATGTGATCCCTCCGCATCTCCGTCGCTCGGGAAGAGAACTGGCAGCCCGGTCGCGCGATATCAAGCGGGTTTCCGCGCCATGGCCATGAGGGACGCGCATCCGTTCAGCCAGGCGCCGAGCCTCGCCGACATCGAGGCGCTGGCGGAGCGGGCGATGGGCACGATCCCCGCGGAGCTCAAGCGGCAGCTCGGCAACGTCGTCATCCGCGTCGACGAGTTCCCGGACGAGGAGGTCGAGGAGGAGATGGGGCTCGAGAGCCCATTCGACATTCTCGGCCTCTATCGCGGCGTGGCGCTGCCGCACAAGAGCGTCTCCAGTGTGCGTCCCGACGCCGATCTGGTGTACCTCTACCGCCGGCCGATCCTCGACTACTGGTGCGAGACCGGCGAGGACCTCTACCGCGTCGTCCGCCACGTGCTGATCCACGAGATCGGCCACCACTTCGGCTTCTCCGACGACGACATGGACCGCCTCGAGGCGGAGGGGTGACCGGCGAAAAAGCGAGATAAGGTTCACCACAGAGACACAGAGGACACGGAGGATCGAGCTCCTGGTCCGCGGCGAAGCCGCAACAACGTCGTTCTGGTCACCTGTAAACAAGGACGATGGCTGCGTCGCGAACTCGGGATCTCCGTGCCCTCTGTGTCTCTGTGGTGAACCCTTGCTTTGTTTCCCCGCTACACCAGCGCGCGCACGCGGCGGCGCAGCTCCGGCAGCAGCTCGCGCTCGAACCAGGGATGGCGCTGGAGCCAGGCGGTGTTGCGCCAGCTCGGGTGCGGCAGCGCGAAGAAGCGCGGCAGATGCTCGCGCCAGGCCTGCACCGTCGCGGTCATGGTGCGCCGGGCGGCCTCGTGCAGGTAATAGTCGATGGCGTAAGAGCCCACGAGCAGCGTCAGCTCCACGTTCGGCAGACGCGCGAGAATGGGCCCATGCCAGCGCGGCGCGCATTCCTTTCGCGGCGGCAGGTCGCCGCCCTTGGCGTCGACGCCGGGATAGCAGAAGGCCATGCCGACGATGGCGACGCGCCGCTCGTCATAGAAAGTCTTGCGGCTGACGCCGAGCCACTCGCGCAGTCGGTCGCCGCTGCGGTCGTTGAAGGAAAGGCCGGTCATGTGGACGCGCGTGCCCGGCGCCTGGCTCACGATCAGCAGCCGCGCGCTCGCCTCGCCGCGCACGATCGGCCGCGGCCCCAGCGGCAGATGCTTGGCGCAGATCGTGCACGCGCGTACCTCCGCATAGAGCGTGTCGAGGGCCGCCTGTTGCGGTCCGGACTCAACGCGCGTCGGCGAGGAGATGGCGGACATAGGTCGGAACGATCTCGGTCGCGGGACCGTAGTGCCGCTCGTCGAAGAGCGTGGCGCCCTCGGAAGGCTCGAGGTTGAGCTCCACGGTCCGCGCGCCGGCGAAGCGCCGGACCTCCTGCACGAATCCAGCGGCGGGGTAGACATTGCCGGAGGTGCCAACGGAGATGAACACGCCGCAGCGGCCGAGCGCGTCGTAGATGCGATCCATCTCCAGCGGCATCTCGCCGAACCAGACGACGTGCGGCCGGAGACCGCCGGGCTCGCGGCAGCGGACGCACTCGAGCTCGACGCTGAGGTCGGCGAGTCCGGTGTCGAGCGCGCCGCAACGGGTGCAGCGCGTCTTCAGGAGCTCGCCATGCATATGGACGAGGTTGCGGCTGCCGGCGCGCTCATGGAGGTCGTCGATGTTCTGCGTTACCAGCAGCACCTCGCCGGGCCAGCGCTGCTCCAGCTCGGCGAGCGCGCGGTGCGCCGCGTTGGGCTGCACGTTCGAATTGCGCAAGCCGCGCCGCCGGGCGTTGTAGAACTCATGCACGCGCGCGGGATCGCGCTCGAAGGCCTCGGGCGTCGCGACGTCCTCGAGCCGAACCTTCGACCAGAGGCCGTCCGCATCTCGAAACGTGTCGAGACCGGATTCCTTGGAGATGCCGGCGCCGGTGAGGATGACGATCGCGGGACGAGCCATGGCGCCGAAGTCGCCCGACGGCGCCGTCGCTGTCAAGCCGAGATCCGCGGGGCGTCAATTTGAATTAGAACACTGGATTCGCCAGCTCCAAGCGGGTCCTTCAGCGACTCGACCATGGTTCTCTGTTAGCCGCGTGTATCCGGTCGGGCACGCTCGCCTCGATTCCCGATCAAGCGCCTCATTATTGGCATCAAGGATGTAGCCTCTCACGTCGTAGATGCCAGCCGAAACCTCCTCGTGTTCAAGGCCTGCACATCCTGACAATGGCCCGATCGCGAGAATGACAAGAAGCGAGCGCTTGAAAAGCATACAGGGGACCTAGCATGGCAAAAGCACCCAGTGCAATTCAGCCGCCGCCGATAGTGTGCGCCGCTACTTCGGCCTGGTGGCCTCTTTGAGGAACGCGATCACGTCGGCGCGGTCCTGCTCGTTGGGCAGCCCGGTGAAGGTCATGCGCGTCCCCGGCACGTAGGCCTGCGGGCCGCTCAGGAACTGGTTCAACGTGTCTTCGGACCAGGTGATGCCGGAATTCTTCATCGCGGTGGAGTAGGGGAAGCCCGCAATGCTCCCCGCCTTGCGCCCGAACAAGCCGAGGTGCCGCGGCCCCACGAGATCGTGCTCGATGGAATGGCAGAGCTGGCAGCGCTGATAGATCTGCGCGCCGTGAGCGGAATCGCCCGTGGCGGCGTTCGCCGATGCCGCGAAGACCGCCGACACGGCGAGCAGGACGATCGCGGCGAGAAGGTTCTGGCTCATCGGAAAGGTCTCGGGCTCGAGAAGGCGGGCGGAGCGCCCGGGGGAAGAGCGCTCCGCCCTGTCGCTCAGGAGATGAACGCAGCGGGGACGGGGTTCTCTCCGAGCGCGTTCCTGAGGATCGCCCAGTGCATGGCCTCGTCGCCGAGGATGCTGGCGGCGTATTTCGAGAGATCCTTGCTCATGAAGGCCGGCACGGCGCCGAGGTAGGCCGAGGCCGCGCCCTGCTCGAGATTGGCCGCGAACTTCAGCACGTCCGCCTGGCTCTTGAGGCTCGCGGCGGGGAAGCCGTAATCGGCGGGCTTCTTCGCCATCACGGGCGCGCCGCCCATCTTCGCGATCGTGCTGGTGAGGATCTCCGCATGCTTCTTGTGATCGCCCTGGAACTGCACGGCGAGGTCGAGGACGGGCTTCTGCAAAAGGCCGCTCTCGGCGCCCACCTGATAGGCGGCGATCGCCTGGTACTCGAGGCCGAGCGCCGTGTTCAGGATGGCGACGTCGTCGTTCGGATTCGCAGCCGCCATCATCGGCTTGTTGGAGGCGGCCATGCTCTCGCAGCCCGCGAGCATGGCGATGGCGAGGCCGGAGAGCGTCGCCGTGCCGGCGCCGCGCATGAAGCGGCGCCGCGAGGTCGAGACATCGTTCAAGCGCAGGATACCCATAGTCATGACTGCTCCCTCTCGGTTCTGGCGCTCCCGTCCCCTCGGGCAGGGAGCCGCGGATTAGGGGTCGCCGGATGGCTCCGGCGATGAGGCCGCTAGGCCTCACAATCGGTCATTACGGATCGGGAAGGGATTTGGATGCAGCGGCCCACACCGGCCGCGGCCGCTCAGTCGGCGAGCACCTTGCCCTGGAAGAGCACCGGCCCGGTTGGCAGACCCGTCGGCGAGCCGCCTTCGGGCTCGAGGCTGACGGCGAGGACCGTGCCGGCGGCGGTCACCACGCTCGCGGGCACCAGGAGCGGCTTGCCCGGTGTCGCCGAAACCAGGCCCAACGGCTTCGGCGGCCCACCCGCGATCGCCCAGAGCTCGAAGCTTTTCTGCGCCGCGAGGCTTTGCGGCCGCACCGGCGCCACCGCGATTTCTTCGGCACGCTCTCCCCGGGTCGCGATGAAGGCGGGCGTGCCCGTGCTGTCCGCGAGCACGGCCACCACCGCGGGGGCGCGCGCCGGTCCGGAGCCGAGCGCGATATAGAGCACCAAGGCGGCGGCGACCGCCGCTGCCGCGCCCGCGAAGCCGCGCCAGAAGGCGAGGGATTGCAGCAGGCCGGTGCTCGGCGTCGGCGCCGGCGCCGGGAATGATCGCTGCAGGGTCCCCTGCTCGATCGCGCGCCAGATGCGTCGGGGCGGCGCGACCGGCACCGCGGTCCGATCGATCGGCGCCAGGCGCTCCTGCCAGTCCGTCACCAGCCGCGCCAGCGCGGCGTCGCCCGCCATCAGCCGCTCGAACCGCGCGCGGGCGCGCGGCGGCAGCAGGCCCATGGCGTATTCGCCGGCCAGGAGGTCTCGGAGCTTGGGATCCCGGTAGTTCATCCGTCGAGACACCGCTTGAGCCGCTCGAGGCTGCGCCGGACCCAGCTCTTGACCGTGCCGATCGGCGTGGTCAGGCGCTTCGACAGCTCCTCGTGCGTGTAGCCATAGGCATAGGCGAGCAGCACCGCGTGCCGCGGGCGCTCTTCCAGCTCGCCGAGGCATTTCTGCAGCGCCGCCAGGCTCGCGCCGCGATCGGCCTCGTCGGTGGCGGCGGCGGCGAGCGCCAGCAGGTCCTCCTCGCTGCCGAGCCGGTCCTCCAGATGCGCGCGGCGCCGGCGCCGGTCGATGGCACGGTGGCGGAGCACAGTGACAAGCCAAGTCATCACCGAGCCCCGCTCGGCATCGAAGCTTGCGGCCCGATCCCAGACCACGACGAAGGCCTCCTGCAGCACGTCTTCCGCCTCCTCTCTCTGACGGAGGATTCGCAGGGCGATGCCAAATAGTTGCGGCGCCGTCCGATCATAAAGCGCCGCGAAGGCGGCGCGGTCGCGGCGCACGACGCCGCGCATGAGCTCCTGCAGGTGCGCGGCGTTCGCGTCGGCGAGCATGGACGAGCCGCTAGAGTCCCAGACCGTCCAGCCAGGCCTTGAGCACCCGCGGTCCCCGCTCTTCCAGCCGCGGTCCGAGGCGGCGGGTCTCGCGCCGGAGCCTGCCCAGCTCGACGCCGCGGGTGGTCGCAATCTCCAACGCATGACCGACGAACCAGCGCTCCAGGCCCCGTGTCGTCGCCTCGATGTGGAACTGCAGCGCGAGCGCATGCCGGCGCCAGGCAAAAGCCTGATTGGCATAAAGCCGGGTCGAGGCCAGCAACTCGGCCTCGCGCGGCAAGTCGAAGGTGTCGCCGTGCCAGTGCAGCACCGCCGTGCGCCCGCCCAGCTCGGCGAGCGCGGACTTGCGTCCGGCGTCGGTGAGTTCGAGTGGGCTCCAGCCGAGTTCCTTGCGCTTTCCCTCGTAGACGCGAGCGCCCAGCGCCTTCGCGATGATCTGGGCGCCAAGGCAGAGTCCGAGGACGGGCCGGCCCATCTTCAGGCGGCGCTCGACGACGCCGATCTCGCCCTTGAGGAACGGATACTCTCGCGTCTCGTAGACGCCGATCGGCCCGCCCAGCACGATCAGCAGATCGGCGTCGATGAGATCGTGGGCGCCGAGATCGTCGAGGCCGGCGTCGCGGTAGGCAACGACAAAGCCCCGCTCGCGCAATACGGCGGTGAAGCTGCCGAGGTCCTCGAACGGGACGTGCCGGATGGCAAGCGCGGTACCTGGCCCCATCCCGCTTTCTTAGCGGCCCTGTCCGGCGCTGAAAAGCCCTCGTGGCAGAGCGGCTCTCAGAGCACGCCGAGCATCTCGCCGACCAGCGGATGGCGCACGATGTCTCTCTCGTTGAGCCGGACGATCGCGATATCGGGGATCGACTCGAGCCGACGGGCGATATCGGCCAAGCCCGAGAGCCCGTCCAGCAGGTCGCTCTGATCGGGATCGCCGGTCACGACCATGGTGGAATGCCAGCCGAGCCGGGTCAGCACCATCTTGATCTGCGGATAGGTGCAGTTCTGCGCCTCGTCGACCACGACGAACGCGTTGTTGAGCGTACGCCCGCGCATGTAAGCGACCGGCGCGATCTCGATGGCGCCCTCGGTCATCAGCTGACGAACGCGCTTGCCGCCGAGCCGCTCGTTGAGCGCGTCGTAGAGCGGGCGCAGGTAGGGCGCCAGCTTGTCGATGAGATCGCCCGGAAGAAATCCCAGGTTTTCGCCGGCTTCGACCGCGGGCCGGGTCAGCACGATACGGCCGACGCGCCCGGCTTCCAGCGCCTCCACCGCCGCGGTGACCGCGAGATAGGTCTTGCCGGTGCCGGCGGGCCCCAGCGTGATGGTCAGGTTATGCGATTCGATCGCCGCCATGAGCGCGCGCTGGTTCTCGGTCTGCGGCCGGACGGTACGCACGTAGCTTTGCTCGCGCCCACGCTCTCGCTCGCCCGTGAGCGGATGCCAGCCCCGGCGGAACAGCGGCTCGACGCTGGCCTCGGGCATACGGGCATGGGCGATGTCACGCGAACGCTTGGCCATGTGCGGGGTCCCTCATGACTGGTGGAACACGGTTGGCAAAACGCAAAACGCCTCCGGGCAAAACCGGAGGCGTCGGAATTCGAGATCGATGGGACGATGCGTAAGCCTGGGCGGATCACTCGGAGATCCGGCGCACTCGGCAAGGATCGCGTACGACTCGTCACCTCAAAACGCTAGCGTGATTCGCACTCGCTGTCACCAGATATTGTGAAGTATTACAAATCTCTTACTAAAGCTTGTTAAGGTGTCGCACGAGTTTCGTTGCGAAATGGGCGCGACAGCAAGGCCTCGATCGCCGCATCAATGGCGGCGCCGCGGTGCAAGATCGCATCGACCGCCGACACGATCGGCATCTCAATGCCGAGCCGCTGCGCGAGCGCGGCGGCGGCCGCAGCCGACGTGACGCCTTCGGCGACGGAGCGCCGCGCGGCCAGGATATCGGCGAGTCGCTTGCCCTCGCCGAGCGCGACGCCGAGCGAGCAATTGCGCGATTGCAGGCTCGTGCAGGTGAGCGTGAGATCGCCGAGACCGGAAAGCCCCATCAAAGTCTCGGCGCGACCGCCCATGGCGAGCGCCAATCGCGCCATCTCCGCGAGACCGCGCGTGATCAGCGCCGCGCGCGCATTGTCGCCGAGCTTGCGGCCCGCGACGATGCCGCAGGCGATCGCGATCACGTTCTTGATGGCGCCGCCGATCTGCGCGCCGGGGACGTCGTCGGTGAAGTAGGGGCGGAAGGTGCGGCTGCCGAGACCTTGGACCAAGCGTTGGCCGAGCGCGGCATCGGCGGTTGCGAGCGTGATGGCGGTCGGTAATCCCGCCGCCACCTCGACCGCGAAGGTGGGGCCCGACAGCAGCGCCACGGGTGACCGGGGCAAGGCTTGCGCCACCACCTCGCTCAACAGCGCGCCGGTGCCTTCCTCGATGCCCTTGGCGCAAATCACGACGGGCGTGCCCGCTTTCAGATGCGGGGCAAGCGCGCCCGCGATGGCGCGCAGATGTTGCGCCGGAACGGCGAGGAGCAGCAGGTCGCGGGCGGCGGCTTCGGCGAGCTCAGCGGTGGCGCCGAAGCGCGGATCGAGCACGATGCCCGGCAGAAACAGCGTGTTCTCGTGACGGGCGTTGATGGCCGCGACCACGTCCGGCTCGCGCGCCCAGAGCAGCGGAACGCGCCCGGCGCGGAGCGCAACCAGTCCCAGCGCCGTGCCCCAGGCGCCGCCGCCGATGATGCCGATGCTTTGCATGGAATGGACGTCGCTCACATGCCTCGCCCGCGGCGATGAAGCATGATTCGGACGAGCGGCGCAAGCGCGGGCGGGCTGCGAAACAGCTTCACCACGGGCTGTCCGACCAGCTCGTTGCGATCACGGCCGTGCGCCGAGCCGAACCCCGATGCGGCTCTTGTCGCCGCTCCACAGCACCAGAGCCGGCCGGTCCGCGATAGAGGCTCGCGGAACCAACCCAAACGCGGGAGCGCGGCTGTCCTCGGAATGGCCGCGGTTGTCGCCGAGCACGAAATATTGGCCCGCCGGCACCGTGACCTCCTCGGTATTTTCGAGCGGCGCCTCGGGATCGGCGACTTCGACGGCATAGTGCGCTTCGTTCGGGAGCGTCTCCATGAAACGCGCTCGCTGACTGGCCTCTCCGGCCTCGTCGGCATGGATCGCGCTCTCGAGCCAGTCGCGTCGAACCGGCTCGCCGTTCAGATAAAGCCGCGCCTGCTTGAGTTGCACGCGGTCGCCGGGCAGGCCGATCACCCGCTTGACGAATACCGTCTCCGGGCGGCTCGCCAGCGCGAGTGCGGCCAGATCGCCGCGCTCGGGATCCCGGGTGCAATAATAGCGCCGCTCGGCCCAGAGCCAGTCGCCTTGCTGGACGGTCGGCTCCATCGTGGCCGACGAGATGTGGTAGATGCGCGAGAACACCGCGGGCGTCTCCGCCGCGCAGCCGCCGGAATCGCCGACCGTCAGCCAGCCGATAGACGCGGCGAGGGTGGCGAATACGATCGCTCCGACGAGCGCAGGGATTCGGAATTTGGCTCGGGCGGGCAGCGGAGGTGTTTCGGTCATCGCGGCTTACGCTTTCACGCCGGCGCCGGTTGCCTTCGGCGCCGTGGGATCGAGGGGCCAGCGGGGGCGCGGAGCGAAGTCGAGACCATCGACGAGACCGGCCTTGAGCCGCTCCAGTCCAGCCCAGGCGATCATCGCGCCATTATCGGTGCAGAGCTCCGGCGGTGGCGCCACGAAGGCGAGATCGTGGTGCGCGGCGAGGCGCGCGAGCGAGGCGCGAATGGCCTGGTTGGCGGCAACGCCGCCTGCGACCACCAGGTGCGAGCCGGTCGGGTGGTCCTGGCGGAATCTCCGGATCGCGTGGCTCGTGCGCTCGGCGAGGCTGTCGCCGATCGCGGCCTGCAGGCCGGCGGACAGATCCGCGATGTCCTGTTGGGAGAGCGCGCTCGTGCCGCCGCGCGCGATCACGGTTTCGCGCAACGCGGTCTTGAGGCCGGAGAAGGAAAAGTCGCAGCCCGGCCGGCCCTTGAGCGGTCGGGGCAGGGGGAAGCGTGCGGCATTGCCCTGGGCGGCCGCGCGCTCGATCGCCGGTCCGCCGGGAAATCCCAATCCCAGCAGCTTGGCGCCCTTGTCGAAGCATTCGCCGGCGGCGTCGTCGACGGTGGTGCCGAGGCGGCGGTAGCGCCCGATGCCCTCGGCGATCAACAGCTGACAATGGCCGCCGGAGACCAGCAGCAGGAGAAACGGAAACGGCACGTCGTCGGTGAGCCGTGCCGTCAGCGCATGACCCTCGAGGTGATTGACCGCGAGAAACGGCAGCTCGCGGGCGAGTGCCACCGATTTTGCGAGCATCACGCCCACCATGACGCCGCCGATGAGGCCGGGGCCGCCGGTCGCGGCAATGCCGTCGAGCCCGTCCCAGCCGATCCCGGCCTCCGCGAGCGCGCCCTTCACCAGGCGATCGAGATGCGCGAGATGAGCGCGCGCCGCAACCTCCGGCACGATGCCGCCGAAGCGCTCGTGCTCGGCGAGCTGGGACAGCACCAGGCTCGCGCGGATGCGCGGGTGCCGCTCGCCCACGATGGCGACCGCGGTCTCGTCGCAGCTTGTCTCGATGCCCAGGATCTGCATGGCGCCGGACCATAAAGCGTCGAGCGGTGCTGTGGAAGCGACCCTCACCCTCCCGTCCTTCGAAAGGGCTCCGGACGGGTCCCTCCCTCTCCCGCTCTCGCGGGCGAGGGGCTATCCCAAGCGATTGCTTGCCCCTCTCCCGTGAAACGGGAGAGGGAGGGACCCGGCGCGTCAGCGACGGGAGGGTGCTTCCCTTGCACGGACCGAGCGCCTAAAGAAAGGCCATGACGACACCACTTCTGCGCATCGGCACCCGCGGCAGCCCCTTGGCGCTGATCCAGGCCGAGGCGATCCGGCAGCGTCTCGCCGCCGCTCATCCCGAGCTCGGCGCGCCCGGCGCCCTCGAGGTCGTGACGATCCGCACCACCGGCGATCTCGTGCGCGACCGGACCCTGGCGGCCATCGGCGGCAAAGGCCTCTTCACCAAGGAGATCGAGGCGGCGCTGCTCTCGCACGACATCGACCTCGCTGTCCATTCGCTGAAGGACATGCCGACCCAGTTGCCGGACGGGCTCGGCATCGTCTGTCATCTTCCGCGGGCGGACCCCCGCGATGCCTTTGTCTCGGCGCGCGCGAAGCGGCTGCTCGACTTGCCTCAGGGCGCCGTCGTCGGATCGTCGGCGCTCCGCCGCCAAGCCCAGATCCTGCACGCGCGGCCCGATCTGCGCGTGGTGCCGCTTCGCGGCAATGTCGAGACGCGGCTCGGCAAGGTGAGCGACGGCAAGGTCGATGCGACGCTGCTCGCGCTCGCCGGTCTCGCCCGGTTGGGCCTCGAGAGCCGTGTCACCGAGATCCTGTCGACCGACCTGATGCTGCCGGCGCCGGCCCAAGGCACCATCGCGGTGGAGGCACGGGCGGGAGACGATCGCGTGCTGCGCTATCTGGCGCCGCTCGACGACGCCGCGACCGCCGCGCGCTCGACCGCCGAACGCGCGCTGCTGGCGGCCCTCGACGGCTCCTGCCGCACTCCGATCGCGGCCTTGGCGGAGATCGACGGCGGCGACCGGCTCACCTTGCAGGCACGCATCATCCGGCCGGACGGCACGGAGTGCCACGAAGCCCGGCTGAGCGGAGCCGTCGCGGATGCCGCCGGGATCGGCCGCGAGGTCGGCGAGCGGCTTCGCGCCGAGGCGGGGCCCGGATTCTTCGACCTGCCGATACCCGAGGGAACGCCGGTGTGAGAGTGCTGATCACCCGACCGCTCCCGGCCGCGGCGGCGCTGGCGGCGCGCCTCGCCGCGCTCGGGCACGAGGCGCTCCTCGAGCCTGTGCTCACCATCGCGCAGGAGCCGGACGCCCGGGCGCGCCTCGCGACGGCGCTCGATGGCGCGCAAGCCGTTCTGCTCACCAGCACGAACGGCGTGGCGAGCTTCGCGTCCGCGACCGAGCGTCGCGATCTCCGGGCCTTCGCGGTGGGCGATGGGACCGCGGCCGCGGCGCGGCACGCCGGCTTCGCGGAGGTCGAGAGCGCTCAGGGCGACGTGGAGACGCTCACGAAGCTGGTGGCGGCCAGACTGACGCCGAGCCGCGGCGCCCTCGTCCACGCCAGCGGGCATACGGTGGCGGGCGATCTCGCGGGTCGCCTCGCCCGGCTCGGGTTCGCGGTTCGATCGGTGCCGCTTTACAATGCGATCGCCGCCGATGCCTTGGGCGCCTCGACGATGGACGCGCTCCGATCGGGCAAAGTCGACGCCGCGCTGTTTTTCTCTCCCCGCACCGCCGGCACCTTTGTTAGGCTCGCGCGCGCCGCGGGGATCGAGCGAGGCTGCGCGAGGGCGGCAAGCGTGGCGCTCAGCCCCGCGGTGGCGGCCGAGCTCGAGGGGTTGAGCTGGGGGCGGGTTCTGGTCGCGGAGGCACCGACGGAGGCCGCGATGCTGAAGGCCCTCGACCGGCTCGACGAGGAGCTGCGCAGACCGGGAGCGCTGAATCCATGAGCGAGCGCGGCGGCGAGAGCGAGCCGGCGGGCACCAGCCCGGCGGGCGGGCCCACGGTGATCGACGTGACGCCGACGCCCAGCCCAGAGCCGGAACATCCCGCGGACGCGCAGCCCAAAGCCCGCCGCGGCGGCGCGGCGATCGCCGCTCTGGCCACTGTGGTGCTGGCGCTGGCGACCTCGCCCTACTGGGCGCCGCCGGTCGCATCGGTCTTGCCGTGGGGCGGCACGCCCGAGGCGAAGCCGGCGGCTGCCGACACCACGGCCATGGACGCGAAGCTGAGTGCCCTCGAGACACGCCTCGCGGATCTCGCTCAGGCTCAGCAACGCGCGGCCGCGCTGGATCAGCGTGTCGCGCAACTGGAGCAGCGCCCGGCGCCGCTGCCCAATCCGCGCGACGCGCAGCAAGCGGCGCAACAGGCGCAGGCGCTGGGCGCGCTGGGCGATCGCCTGGCGGCGCTCGAGCAGCGCATCGCGGCGGCCGCGAGCTCGCAAACCGCGGCCGATGCGACCAAGAGCCTGCAGTCGGAGGTTCAGGCCCTCTCCCAAAAGCTCGACGAGCAGTCGCAGGTTCTGGCGAAACTGCAGAGCCAGGAGGCGAGCGGCACCGGCCGCACGGACGCTGCTTTCGTGGTGACGCTTGGCCAGCTGCGGTCGGCGCTCGCGACCTCGCGCCCCTACGGCGCCGAGCTCCAGGCTGCCGAAGCGCTGGCCACGGATCAGCCCGACATATTGGTCGAGCTGCACAAGCTTGATGGCCGAGCTCAGCAAGGCGTGCCGACGCTGGCGGTGCTCACGCAGCGTTTCCCCGCGATCATGCGCGGCGCCGCTCAGGCGAGCGCGCCGGCAGCGCCCGAGGAGGGCTGGCGCGCCCGCGCGCTCGCGAAACTGAAGAGCCTAGTCACGGTGCGCCGCGCCGGCGAGCCTCGTGGGAACGAGACCGGAAGCATCGAGGGCGGCGCGCTGGCGGACGCCGACACCGCGCTGCAGAAGGGCGATCTCGGGGCCGCGGCCGCGGCGATGCGGCGCGCCGACGGAACCGCGTCACCCGCCGGGGCGTCCTGGCTCGAGGACGCCCAGGCGCGCCTCGATGCCGAGGCCGCTCTGGCCGCCGCCGACGCGGCCCTTATGAAGCGCTTCCTCGGTGCGCCCGGAGCGGGAGCCAAGCCGTGATCCGCCTCCTGCTGGCACTGCTGGTCATCGCGGGTGTGGTCGCGGTCGCCGTGCTGTTCGCGGACGAGCCGGGCACACTGTCGCTCGAGTGGGGCGGCTGGCAGATCGAGACCAGCGTCGCCGTGCTGGTGCTCGCGGTCGTCGCGCTGATCGGGCTGAGCCTCTTCGTGCTGCGTCTCATCGGCGCGGTGGTCGGCGCGCCCCGGGCCTTCCTGCGATCGCGGCGCGAGCGCCGGCGGCGCGAGGGCTACAAGGCCCTGACCCAAGGCATGGTGGCGGTCGCCGCGGGCGAGGCGGACGAGGCGCGGCGCCTTGCGCGCAAGGCCGATGTGCTCCTGGCGGAGCCGCCGCTCACCCTGCTGCTCCAGGCGCAATCGGCGCAGCTCGATGGCGACGAGCAGGCGGCGCAAAGGTATTTCCTGGCGATGTTGGAGCGGCCCGAGACCGAGTTCCTGGGGCTCCGGGGGCTGCTGACCCAGGCGCTCAAGTCCGGCGACGAGGCGGCGGCGCTCGAGCTCGCGGAGCGCGCGCGGTCGCTCAAGCCGAAGACCGGCTGGGCCTTGGCGAGCCTCGGCGAGCTCCAGGCGCGCGCCGGCCGCTGGAAAGAGGCCGAGGCCACGCTGGCTCAGGCCTTGAAGCGCAAGGCGCTGACATCCTCCGAGCACCGGCGGGCACAGGCGGCGCTCTTGCTGGAGCGCAGCCGCGCCGAGGCCGGCGCCGGCGACACTCGCGTCGCGCTCGACCTCGCCGACCGCGCGCAGGATGCCGATCCGAGCTTCGCGCCCGCGGCGGCGTGGCGCGCGGGCCTGCTGCGCGATGCCGATCGTCCGCGGCAAGCCGCGCGCGTCATCGAGGCGGCCTGGCGCGTGGCGCCCGAGCCCGCGCTCGCCGAGGTCTACATGAGCTTGGTGCTGGACGAGACCCCGCTGCAGCGGATGCAGCGCATGCAGCATCTGGCGGCGGCCAATCCCGACCATGTCGAATCGCATCTCGCGCTCGCGGAGGCGGCGCTCCGGGCGCGGCTTTGGGGCGAGGCCCGCCGGCACCTCGCCCGCGCCGGCGTGCCGGCGGACGCCGACGCCGCGGCGCCGCTGCCGCCCGCGCGCGCGAGCCGCCTCATGGCCGAGGTGGAGGAGGCCGAGACCCACGACAGTGCCCGCGCCCGCCTTTGGATGTCGCGCGCCGCCGCGGCCGCGGCGCTCGAGCCCACCTATGTCTGCGGCAAATGCGGCGCCGAATCCCAGCGCTGGGTCGCGGTCTGCCCGGGCTGCCGCGCGTTCGCGAGCTTCGAGTGGCGGGCACCCCTCCACGGCCCCCGCGACCAGCTCGCGATCTTGTCCGCGGTGGTGCCGGCGACACCCGCCGCCACGGCGTTGGCGGCACCCTCGACCACGCTTACGCCAAGCGAGGCGCCCGCGCTCCCGCTGGCCCCTCGGTTGACGGCGCCCAACCCCGGGCGCTAAGGTCCCGCGCCTTTTTCGGGCGCCCCGATAGCTCAGCGGTAGAGCAACCGCTTCGTAAGCGGTAGGCCGTTGGTTCAAATCCGACTCGGGGCACCATATTTTCAATAAGTCAGTGAGCCGCTCGTGGCTATCTCGGCGCGCCCGAGCGCTGGCTCGCACATGGGTTGGGGCGCGGCGAGGCGCCCTCAGGTCTTCGGGAGCGCGCGCGACTCGGCTTGCGCGGTTGACAGGGCCTGCGGTCGCACACATATGCGGAACAGCACGTTCTAGTTGCTCACCCGATCCGCAGGTGCCCCTCTGTCACTTGTCGTCGCGAGGTAGCGAGGGGCGGTTATAGCTGCGGTGTCCGACACCGGGATCGTCGAGCACGGCGCGCAATTGCCCCCCAGCAAGCAGCTGCCGAAGATCTGCATCCTCCACCCCGACCTGGCGGTCGGGTTCGCGGGCAGCCCCGACCTTGCCGTGCGATATCTGCGCGCATTCCCGAAGGCCAGGCCTTCGTTCCGGTCAACCGTCGACTATTTCGTCGAGTGCCACCGACAAGCGGCCGGCGGCGTTGATTTCCTCCTCATGTTCAATAAGCCGATCCCCAAGATCGTGCGTATCCGCGACGGCAATGCGCAGCCGCCGGCCAAGACAGCTTGGATCGGAGACCATGACGGCTTCGAGGCATTCCAGCGGCGCGGAGGTTTGCGCGGCGGCGACAGCTCTCTCGTCTCGACGTTCGAGAAACCTCAGCTGATCTCGGTACGAAAATCGGAGAGCCATCGGGACAATATGGCCTTCCCGATGTTAGGGACGCTGCGCTACGTGATCATGGATCCAACCATCCGCTCTATTTTTGGCGACGCGGTCGTTGCAAACAATGTCGACGGGTCCTTTCAGTACCGTAGCTACACAGTTCTCCTGGCAGAGCGCCAAGTCCCGCTCGTATTGCCCAAGGGATTTCTGGACCGCATGGCGCCGGAGCTGGAGGAACTGAGGTCCTATTCGGCCGCGTGCTTTGTCACGGACCCGGCGTGCCTTGTGCAGGCGCTCGCCGTCCATTTCGTAGCCGGCAAACTGACGCACCTATACTCGGGCCCCAAGGGTGACCCACTGGGGAACGGGAAGGTCATTACGGGCAAGAATATCGAGGAGGTCATGGAGATGACCAAAGCGGAGTTCGCGGCCGAGTGGATAGGCACCCTCACTTTGCGAAAGCCGCCGCCACCCGACTACGGGATTCCCGCGCATCGTTGGAGAATGGACCGCCGGGTCCGTTGATGCGACAAGAGATGAGGTGAGATCAGATGAGCCGCAAGAGCACCCGCAGCAAGGCCGACCCTCGCTTCTATCAGTGCCCCAACTGCGAGAAGGGCACCGTGCGCTGGGTGGGGCGTGACCTGCGAAAGCAGGATGTCTACCAGTGCGACGAATGCGGTCGTAAAGTCGGCCACTCCGGTCTTGAGAGCGCGGCAAGCCGGCGCTGGCTCGAAGATTAAGACCGACCGCTCCTCGCATGAGGCCGTGTAAGTGGGGTGGTCTAATGGGGTCAGAGTGCGACTGACTGATATGGGCGCGCCTTCGGCGATTGTGGCGGCGACACTGGAGAGCTCACATGACATTTGAAGAGCGCGGCTTTCTGTCTCCAGACATCCCGCATTGGATCAAAAGGCACCGAAGCCAAAGTCGAGCGTGGTTTGAGTTGGCAGAGGATCTGAACCGAGTTGCGTGCCCTCTGTTGCCGAAGCTAAAGGTGCCAGCCGACGACAATCAGAAGTTCCTAGCAGCGGTTCTCTTCATTCGAGGGTTGTCGAATTATGAAGGAGTGATCCTGCTCGTGGAACGCGGCATGACAACCGAGGCGCGTACACTGACCCGCAGTTGCTTCGAGACGGTTTTTTGCTTAGGGGCCGTTTGCAAAGACGCGACGTTTGCCGACAAGTTCATTCGAGACGCCGCCGCGCGTAGGCGGAAAATGGCAAAGGTGCTGCTCGGTACGCCCGATGGGTCTTCCGGGCTTGAGCGGGAGCATAAGGAAAAGCTGGAGCGCTTCCTCGAGGGGCAAGCGGCATCAGGTATCGAGAGCGAGCCGTTGATTATCGCCGACGCCGCGAGGCGGGCGGGCGTGGCCGGCATCTATGATCTGTTCTACCGAAGCCTATCAAACGACGCCGCCCACCCCTCTGTCACAGCGCTGAACCGTCACGTCGAGGCTAACGAAGGCCGGGAGGTGACGGGTCTGAAATTCGGTCCCAACGTTTCGGACGTTGAAGATACGCTCGCGGCCGCGTGCACGGCCTGCATTTATTTGATCACCTGGACCCGAGATAGATTTAGCCCCGACGTCGGCAACGAAGCCTTCGATCGTTGCTGGGCGACCTACAAGGAACTTATCGGAAAATTTGAGGCTGCTGCGCCAAAAACTCGCCCGCTCGGCACGTCCCCCAACGCAGCGGATGGCTTTAGTCCACTCTGACCTCATTTCCTACTGGGCGGCCGCTCAACCACGGATCGGGATGCCGGAAACAAATACGCGCTGTTCAGGTTGCGGTATTCCACAATTCCGAAGCACCTCCACGAATGCTTCATAAATTGCCCAAGGGTATGGCGAAGGGCCAATGACCATTCGGTCGAAGATCCTCGTCAAATCGAGGTCAGCGACAGCTTCAGCAACCGTCGCATCCAGCGGCAGTTTGTGGACGGGTTGTGGAACACCCGCGATTATCTCCGTAGAAAGTTCTATGAGCGACGACGCCTGGATTTTTGGCGTGTAGATAACGCGCCACTCAAGCTCTTCTCGGAATCCCTCGTGCTTCAGACACGTGACACCCGCAAGAAGCATTCTAAATACCAGATTGACAACTATTCCGCGGTCAAGCGACCGGAGAAAATCACCATTTGCTTCTATGTTCCCAGCGACTTCGTAAATCACGTTATGAACTTCGGGTTCGGTCAAGTACGCTACAGGACTAAAAATTATTTTCATCGCGTCCGCAGCTCCGGTGTACCAAGGGATGCTAAGGACGATGGCAACGCGGGCGGTGTTACCGCCGAATGCGCGCCACATCGATA
>DATNIT010000159.1:0-3516 GCA_035604335.1 Allostellaceae bacterium
ACCGCATCGAGAATGCCTTCTGCCGCCTGAAAGACTTCAGACGTATCGCCACGCGATACGATCGGATTGCACGAAACTTCCTCGCATCGATCTGTCTGGTCGCCGCCATCGTGTGGTGGATTTTATGAGTCTGGACCCTAGGGTGACGTAGAGCGGCAACGCCAGCAGCAGCACCGCCAGAGAGTAAATCAGGGCGTCGGTGCGAATGCGGCTGATCGGGGCCGTGATCTCGTCCACCGGCACCACCACGCCGAGGTAATCGGCCTCGCCGACTTTCCGCAGGATCGGCACTACCTGCGAGAGATAGGTGCGTCCGTCGACCTCGAGCCGCATCATCGGCTCATTGCCCTGCTTCTGCACCCGCTCATAGAGCGCGGAGATCGCGGGATCGCCGAGGCTCGCGATGGTGGTCGGCACCAGCGTCGATTCCTGCTGGTTCTTGATCGCGCGCTGGATCTTGCTGTCGTCAGGAAACGCAATGACCTCGCCGCGGTCGTTGAAGAGAAAAGCCTCGCTCGAGTCCGAGATCTTTTTCTGCGCCAGGAAATTCGAGACTTCGCGCACGGCAAGATCGGCGCCGAAGACGCCTTGGCTCGCGCCGTCGAGCTTGCGCGAGAGCGTGATGCCGATCTCCTGGCTGGAAGCGAAGATGTAGGGGTCGCTGCGATGCACTTTGTCGTCATCATGCGCCAGCCGGTACCACTGACGCACGCGCGGGTCGTACGTGGCGACCGCTGCGGCCTGCTGCTCGACGGGCGCGCCGCTGTCGTCCAGGAAGCTCCAGACCGCGCGTCGCTGGCCATCGCTGTCCGTGCGGATGACCTCGTGGGCGAAGGACGCGGTGTCGGGCGCGCCGAGCGTCTTGCGAGCGGCGCTACGCTCCTCGCCATCGACGCGGGTTACCATGTCGAAATCGCCGTTGTCGTATCCGACATAGAGCGAGAACAGCTGCGGGTAACGGCGCAGCCCGGTGATCACCAGGGCCACTCGGTCGTCACGTTCGCGCGTGGTCATTTCCGAGATCTGCGGAACGCGCGAGGCGAGGGCAACGATCGCCAGTACCGGCTCGTAGAACAGCTCGATCCGGTGCACGGTGTCGTCGCTGCTCGCCGCCAGCAGACGCTCGGCGGTATCGATGGTCAGGCTCGCGGATTTCTCGAAATTGTACCAGATGATCCCGCCGACGAGACCGACCACGATCAAGACGAGGAGCGCGGAAATGCCGAGCTGCATCCCCTTCGAGGACGGATTGGCGGGGTCGCGTTGCGCCATGGCTATTTCCCCTCGCAGGCGTCGCGGTGGACGCACGTCCCTCGAATACGGCGGGCGCCGCCGATCCACGCGTGCTCGATGCTGGTGATCGACCAACGGCCGATCTTACCGCCGGTTCGCGATTTCACAAACTCCGAGAATTGTCGGAGGGAGCCTCCCAGAAGCGCGGTTGGAGCTTCCCGCGCTTATGAGTCCGCGCCGTAGACTATGCTTCGAGGCCGATGAGGCCACGGGCGAAGGCGTGGGCATCGAAGGGCCGGAGGTCGTCGGCGCCTTCGCCCACGCCGATGAAATGGATGGGCAAGCCGAACTTCTCCGCGATCGCCACCAGCACGCCGCCCCGCGCGGTGCCGTCGAGCTTGGTCATGGCGAGGCCGGTGACCCCTACCATGCTGCGGAAGGTATCGACTTGCTGATGCGCGTTCTGTCCGACGGTGGCGTCCAGCACCAGCAGCACCGATTGCGGCGCCGAGGGATCCGCCTTCTTGATCGCGCGCACCACCTTCTGCAGCTCCGCCATCAGGTCCGACTTGTTATGAAGCCGGCCCGCGGTGTCGATCAGCAGCACGTCGGTGCCGTCGCGCCGCGCGCGCTCCACGGCCTCGAAGGCGAGGCCCGCCGCGTCGGCGCCCGTCTCCTTCGCCACCACCGCCACGCCCGTGCGCTCGCCCCAGATCTTGAGCTGCTCCACCGCCGCCGCGCGGAAAGTGTCGCCGGCCGCCATCAGCACCGACCAGCCGTTGTCGCGAAATTGCTTGGCGAGTTTGCCGATGGTGGTGGTCTTGCCGCTGCCGTTGACGCCCACCACCAGCATGACGAAGGGCAGGGCCGCGGCGTCGATCGCGAGCGGCTTGGCCGCGGGCTCGAGCCGGCGCGCGATATCCTCGGCAAGGCTCGCGCGGATCTCCTCGGGCGTCACCTCCTGATTGAAGCGCGTGCGTCTCAGCGTCTCCGTCGCTTCGGACGCGAGGCCGACGCCCAGATCGGCGCCGATCAGCAGCTCCTCGAGCTCTCCCAAGGTCGAGTCGTCGAGCCGCCGGCGCGTGAAAATGCCGGCGATGCCGTCGCTGAGCTTCGCCGAGGAGCGCGCGAGCCCCTGCTTCAGGCGCGAGAACCAGCCGCCCTTCGCGTCGCTCACGCCGCACCCTCCGCGACCAGTGCGGTATCGCTCGCCGCGATGATCCGCACCGCCCGCACCTCGCCCTCCGCCGCGGTCGCGGGCAGCCGCACCGGCAGGTAATGCTCGCTGCGGCCGATGCCGGGCTGCTCCACCAGCGCGGACACGGTC
The DNA here is from genome assembly GCA_035604335.1 of Allostellaceae bacterium. Lineage (GTDB taxonomy): Bacteria > Pseudomonadota > Alphaproteobacteria > ATCC43930 > CGMCC-115725 > DASZHJ01. The sequence goes on from DATNIT010000159.1 coordinate 2,561, forward strand.
CGGCCAACCACCCGGTCGAAAGCCCGCCGGCGTGCCGCCACGCCGGCCGCGCGCAATTGGGCGGCGCGCTCGCGAACGACCGGCTTCGGCACTTGCGGCATCCGGGCCGCGGGCGTGCCCGGCCGTGGGCTGAATGGGAACACATGCAGGAGGTCGAGCCCGGCTTCCTCGACGAACGCCAGCGTGCGCGCCGCCATATCCGCGTCCTCGGTCGGGAAGCCCGCGATCACATCGGCGCCCAGCACGATCTCCGGCCGCAGCGCTCGCGCGCGGCGCGCGACATCGAGGGCTTGCGCGCGCCCATGCCGCCGCTTCATGCGCTTCAGGATCAGATCGTCGCCGGATTGAATCGAGAGATGCAGGTGCGGCATCAGCCGCGGCTCCTCCGCGATCTCGTGCCAGAGCGCGTCGTCGATCTCCGCGGGATCGAGCGAGGAGAGCCGCAGCCGCTTGAGTTCCGGCACCAGCTTGAGTACGCGCCGGACCAGCTGCCCGAGGCTCGACCGCCCCGGCAGGTCGCCGCCATAGCCGGTGATGTCGACGCCGGTCAGCACCACCTCGGAAAGCCCGCGCTCTACCAGCGCGCGCACCTGCGCCACCACCTCGCCCGCCGGCACCGAGCGGTTGTTGCCGCGCCCGAACGGGATGATGCAGAAGGTGCAGCGGTGATCGCAGCCCTGCTGCACCTCGACAAAGCCGCGCGCCCGGCCCTCGAACCCTTCAACCAGATGCGCGGCGGTCTCGCGCACCGTCATGATGTCATCGACCGCAACGCGTGGGCCCGGTGCGCGGTAACTGTCCGCGTGAAGCTTCGCAAGGTTGCCGAGCACCTGGTCCACCTCGGGCATCCCAGCGTAGCGCTCCGGAGAAATCTGCGCGGCGCAGCCCGTCACGATCAGCCGCGCATGGGGCCGTTCGCGCCGCGCGCGCCGGATCGCCTGGCGCGCCTGCCGCTC
>DATNIT010000160.1:0-3807 GCA_035604335.1 Allostellaceae bacterium
CGGCTCACACCTTGCTCAGCACCGGCTGCTCGGTCTTGAGCCCGGGTTCCTCGGGCCGCTTCTCGATCACTTTGTCGATGATGCCGAAATCCTTGGCCATTTCCGAGGTCAGGAACATGTCGCGCTCGAGCGCATCCTCGATCTTCTTGAGCGATTGGCCGGTATGCTTGACGTAAATCTCGTTGAGCCGCTTTTTCAGATTCAGGATTTCCTGGGCGTGCAGCATGATGTCGGTGGCTTGGCCCTGGAACCCGCCGGAGGGCTGATGCACCATGATGCGGGCGTTGGGGAGTGCAAAGCGCAGATCCTTGGCGCCGGCGGCCAGCAGCAGCGAGGCCATGGACGCCGCCTGCCCGGTGCACAGCGTCGACACCGCCGGGCGGACGAACTGCATCGTGTCGTAGATCGCCAGGCCCGAGGTCACGACCCCGCCGGGCGAGTTGATATACATCGAGACTTCTTTCTTCGGATTCTCCGCCTCGAGGAACAACAGCTGGGCGATGACCAGCGAGGCCATACCGTCCTCGATCGGCCCTGTGATGAAGATGATCCGCTCCTTGAGCAGCCGGGAATAGATGTCGTAGGCCCGCTCCCCACGGTTGGTCTGCTCGACCACCATGGGGACGAGGTACTGCATGTAAGTGTCTTTTGGGTCGCGCATTGGGTCCCCTGTCAGAAGTGCTCGCGTGCTCGGGCTCGTCGTGCTCGCGCTCCGGCTCGCTCAGTGTGGCTGAGTCGGGCTTGACTGTCGAAAGAGCCGCGGACCGTAGCACCATGAAAAGCTTCGGCTATCGCAGATATGCACGGAAGCTGCCGCGACAAGACGTAGACAACGGCCCCGGTCACGCCCATTCCCTCACGCCCTCACGCCTCGTCTTCCTTGAATAGTTCGTCCCGTGAAACCGGCTTTTCCGTGACCTCGGCGAGCTCGATCAGGAAGTCCACCACTTTGTCCTCGAACAAGGGCGCCCGCAAGGCAGCAAGTGCCGCCGGATTCTTGCGATAATAGTCCCATACCTCCTGCTCCCGGCCGGGCAGCCGGCGCAACTGCTCCACCACGGCGGCGTTCAGCTGTTCCTCGGTGACCTTGATATTGTTCCGTTCGCCGATCTCGGCGATGACCAGACCAAGCCGCACCCGCCGCTCGGCGATGGCCCGGTATTCGGCGCGCGCCTTCTCCTCGGTCGTTCCTTCGTCCGCGAAGGAGCGACCCTGGTCCTTGAGATCCTTTTCGATCGACGCCCAGACGTTGTTGAATTCCTGCTCGACCAGGCTCGGCGGCGGCTCGAATTTATGGCGCTCATCGAGTTGGTCGAGCAGCGCGCGCTTGAGCTTCTGGCGCGATGCCGCCGCATGCTCGTGCTGCGTGCGGTCCTTGATCGCGTCCCGGAGCTTGGCCAGCGACTCCAATCCGAGGGTCTTGGCGAAGTTGTCATCGATGGTAGCGGAGCCGGGCGCCTCAACCGCCTTTGCCGTCACGGCAAAGGTGGCGTCCTTACCGGCCACCGCCTTGGCCGGGTAGTTGTCGGGGAATTTGACGTCGAAGGTCCTGCTTTCCCCAGCTTTGAGGCCCATAAGATGGTCCTCGAAGCCAGGGATAAATTGGCTCGCGCCAAGGACCATCGGAACGTCCTCGGCGGCGCCGCCCTCGAACGGCTTACCCTCGATCGTACCCTGAAACGACAGGATGACCCGGTCGCCCTTTTCCGCGCCTTCGCTCTTGGCGATGAACGGCCGATTCTGTTCGGCGATCCTTTGCAGAGTTTGATCGATCTCGGGGTCGGTGACCTCGGCGGTGAGCCGGGTGAGCTTGATGGTCTTGAAGTCGGCCAGCGTGATCGGCGGCAGGATCTCGATCTCGACGGTGTAGGCGAGATCGGATTTGCCGGCGATGACGCCCTCGACCGCGCCCTCCTCCGACGGCAGCACAACCTTCGGCTCGATGGCGAGCTTGAAGCCGTGGTCGGTGACGATCTTGCTATTGGCCTCGCGCACCGCCGCCTCGATCACCTCCGCCATTGCGGCCTTGCCGTAGAGCCGCCTGAGATGCGCGACCGGGACTTTGCCGGGCCGGAAACCCCGGAGCTGCACGCGCCCCTTCAGGTCGTCGAGCCGCTCATTGACCCGCGCCTCAAGATCGGTCGCGGGGACGACAACGCGAAATTCGCGCTTGAGGCCAGCGGCGGAAGTTTCAGTCACTTGCATTGGCACTACTCTTCACGGCCCGAGATCGAGCAAATCTCGGCCAGGTTTTGGGAAAGGCCGCCCGGGCTGGTGCGGGCGGAGGGGCTCGAACCCCCACGACTTTCGTCACGGGAACCTAAATCCCGCGCGTCTACCAATTCCGCCACGCCCGCAACGGGAGGCTGTTTCGGCGGCGCGGCTTATATCACGCAGGTTACGCCTGACACTACAAAAATAGGCATTGAATCACGGGCCTGCAAAATTCAGCGCCGTCACGCCAGTGCGTCCTGCGATCACCCAAGGAGCGCACGATAGACACCCCGCAGCATATCCGGCAAATCCTCGGAAATAAGGCCGGGCCCCGCGGCAACGGCGGCTTCGCCATGGAGCCACACCGCCGCGGATGCCGCCTCGAAGGCGGGCATGCCTTGCGCGAGCAGGCCGGCCGCCATCCCGGTCAGCACATCGCCGGCGCCCGCCGTTGCCAGGTAAGGCGGCGCGTTGGCGGCGATCGATGCCCGTCCGTCGGCGGCCGCCACGACTGTATCGGCTCCCTTGAGCAGCACGGTAGCGCCGGTGAGCCGCGCGGCGCAGAGCGCTCTTTCGAGCTTTGACCCAGCTTGAGTTTGTTTGTTCAAAGCTCCGAAATAGCGATGAAATTCTCCCTCGTGGGGTGTCATGATCGTGGCGTGGCCACGCCGCTGCAGTAACGCCTCGGCGAGGCGCTGCGGATGGCTCGAAAAGCTGGTGATGGCGTCGGCGTCAAGTACGACGGCGCGCTCGCCCGAAAGCGCCGCGAGAACGAGGTCGCAAGTGGCGTCCGTCACGCCCACTCCGGGACCGATCGCCAAGGCGTTGAATCGGCGATCGGCAAGAAACTTCGTCAGCTCGCCGGCACCGTCGACCGGCCGCACCATCACGGCAAGGCTCGCCGCCGCGTTGACCGCCAGCGCCTCGCGCGGGCTTGCGATGGTGACCAGGCCGGCTCCGGCGCGCAACGCGCCGCGCGCCGCGAGCCGCGCCGCCCCGGTCGACCACGACGGACCGGACACGACGACGGCGTGCCCGCGGTCGTATTTGTGTCCGGCCTCGCGCGGCACCGGAAAGTGCGCGCGCCAGAGTGCAGGCGTGTTCTCGAAGGTTTTCGGGGCAATTTTCGCCAGCACGGACTCTGGAATACCGATATCGGCAATGGAGACCGCGCCGCAATGAAGTCGTCCCGGCAGCAGCAGATGCCCGGGTTTCTTGCGAAAGAAGGTGATGGTCTGCGCGGCCTTCACGGCCGTTCCCATCACCGCCCCGGACGTCCCGTTGGTCCCGCTCGGCAGGTCCACAGCAACGATCGGCGCAGCTTGCGCATTCATGCTGTCGATCATGGCGCGCGGCAAGCCCTCGACCGGCCGGTCGAGGCCGGCGCCGAACAGAGCGTCGATCACCCCGTCGATCGCACCGTCGGGTCGTACGGGGGCTTCCAGCGCCCGCGGCAGCGCCGGGGCGACCGGACCCGCCCATTGTTTCGCCGCCAGCGCCGCATCGCCTTTGAGCCGCGCCACGTCGCCCACGAGCAACACCTCCACCTTGTAACCGCGCACGGCTAGCAGCCGCGCCGCCACAAATCCGTCG
>DATNIT010000161.1:0-3439 GCA_035604335.1 Allostellaceae bacterium
CGGTGCTGCTATAGTCCTGCCCAACCGTGCCGCTCGCCGATACCGTCGGCTTATAGCCGGACAGCGCCTGCGGAACGCCCTCATCAGTTTGCCGCACCACCGCACGCTGGGAATTGAGCTGAGGATTGGTCTGGTAGGCCCCGATGAGAGCCCCATCCATCGTGTCCGCGCGGCCGGGCCATACCGCTGCCAGGCAGATTGCCACTACGGCTCCGCCCGACGCCACAATTCGCCGCAAGACCCCGGCCCCCAAAGCAACCTCACCCATTGCAATCGCGCGACATTCGCGCACCCCGATACGCACTACGCCACCAACCCCGGACCATACGCAACTCCCACCGCAAGCAAAACCCTGATTGCTCACAGGGGTTTGAAAAATACCGACTGGGGCATAAGCGCAACACTATTGGGCAGCCGCCGCATGCCGGGCAACGCGCCATCGATCGGTTGCACTGCGGATCAAAAGACGAACGCGGGCGCCTTCGCGAAGCCCGGCAGCACCGGAGCAGTCGCATCGAAGAGTACCCGGCCACCAGTCTCGTGGTTGACGGTCTGAAACAATGTCGCCTTCCCGACCGGACCGGCCGCCACCACGGCTACCAGATGCCCGCGCGCAGACATCTGCCCGAACAGGCTCTCCGGCACGGTCTCGACCCCGCCGTCGATCAGGATGAGGTCGTAGGGGCCCGCGCTCGGCGCGCCGGCGACGAGCGGGCCCTCCACCACCGTGATATTGCCGATGCCAACCGCCGGCAGGATCGACCGCGCCTTCGCCACGAGCACCTCGTTCTGCTCGAGCGCCACCACCGAGGCCGCCAGCCGGGAGAGCACAGCCGCCGCGTAGCCGCTGCCGGCCCCTACCACCAGCACGCGATCCTGCGGACCCGGTGCGGCCGCCTGGATCAGGCGCGCCAGCACCACCGGCTTGACGAGCCAGCGCGCCGGTTCCTTTGCGGTGGCGTCGGCGATCGGGACGTCGCGATCGAGATACGCCAATTCGGCCCGGCTTTCCGGCACGAAAGCTTCGCGCGGAATGTCGAGCATGGCGGCGATGAGACCCAGATTGGTGACGTCGTTGGTGCGCACCTGACCGTCCACCATTGCCCGGCGCGCCGTCCGAAAGTCCACCATGTCCGCCTCCTCGAGCCCAGCCCCTTGCCCATCGCGCCGCCGCAGGATGGCGACCGGTTTTTGCGGCAAGGTCCGGCAAAAGGCAAGGCATCCGGCTCGCCGACGCCGTGCGGGCGCGTCCGCGGCCGGTCGGGCACCTAGCCCGAAGTTTTCACTTGGGACGATCTGAAATCGGAGTCGTTTCGGGTGGTTAGCGATGGCCATCTTTCTTTGTTGTGTCCATGTAAGGGGATTCCCAAATCAGTTGAGATGTGATTCGATTCGGGGATGTTCATCGAGACGGTTCCCAATCGAAATTCGCCGCCTGCGGTGCTGTTGCGGGAGAGCTATCGCGACGATCAGGGCCGCGCGCAGAAGCGGACCTTGGCCAATCTGAGCAAGCTGCCGGGGGATGTGATTGCGGCGCTGAAGGTGTTCCTGAAGGGCGGAACGGTGATCGGCACCGGCCCGGACGATCTTGAGATCGAGCGCTCGTTGCCTCATGGGCATGTTGCGGCGGTGCTTGGCACGATCCGCAAGATCGCGCTGGATCGGCTGATATTGAGCACGGCGAAGGATGAGGCATCGCGGCGCCATTGCGATCTTGTGGTCGCCATGATGGTGGACCGTTTGATTGCGCCGCGCTCGAAGCTCGGATTTGTGCGTGCGGTGGATGCGGAGACGGCCCTTTCCAGTCTCGGCTCGGTTCTGCGCCTCGGCAGGGTGAAGGAGCGCGAGGCCTATGAGGCGCTCGATTGGCTCATCGAGCGCCAGAGCCGGATCGAGAACGGTTTGGCGCGGCGTCATCTCATGGACGGCGTGTTGGTTCTCTACGATGTCAGCTCATCGTATTTTGAGGGCCGCCGCTGCCCGTTGGCGCGCTATGGCCATAGCCGCGATCACCGGGGCGACCGTCCGCAGATCGTCTACGGACTTTTGTGTACCCGCGAGGGGCTTCCGGTTGCGGTTGAGGTCTTCGATGGCAACACGGCTGACCCGGCCACGCTGCGCAGTCAGGTCGAGAAGCTCAAGGATCGCTTCGCGATCAGCCGCCTGGCGATGGTCGGAGATCGCGGAATGATCACATCGGCGCGTATCCGCGATGATCTGCGGTCGGTGGGCCTGGATTGGATTACCTGCTTGCGCGCGCCGGCGATCCAGGCGCTGGCCGCGCAGAACGGGCCGTTGCAGCTGTCGCTGTTCGACGATCGTGATCTCGCTGAAATCAGCGCTCCCGATCTGTTCCCGGGCGAGCGGCTGATCGTCTGCCGCAATCGCGAGCTTGCGATCGAGCGCTCCCGTAAACGTGAAGATCTGCTGGCTGCTACCGAACGCGAGCTGGCGCACGTCGAAGCGCAGGTCCGGCGCAAGGGCTCTCGCCTTCGCAGCGCCGCCGAGATCGGCATGGCCGTCGGCGCCGTGCTGGACAGCAGAAAAATGGCCAAGCACTTTGCCGTCGATATTCGCGACGGTCATCTCTCCTTCCAACGCCGAAGCGACCGGATCGAGGACGAGGCCCGCCTCGACGGCATCTATGTCATCAGGACCAGCATGCCTGCCGAGCATCTCGACACTCACGAAACGGTCCAGGCCTACAAGGATTTGTCCCGCGTCGAACGCGCCTTTCGATCAATGAAGACCGTCGATCTCGAAATCCGGCCGATCCGACACTGGATGGCACAGCGCGTGCGCGCTCACGTCTTCCTGTGCATGCTTGCCTACCATGTCGAATGGCATTTGCGAGACGCCCTGGCGCCGCTGCTGTTTCACGACACAGATATCGAGGCCGCCCGAGCTGAACGCACCTCGCCGGTCGCCAAGACCGAGCCCTCCGAGATCGTGAAAGCCAAGAAGGCCACCAAGCGCTCAGCCGACGGTCAGCGCGTCATGAGCTTCGACGGCCTCATCGCCCACCTCGGCACGCTCGTGCAAAACACCATGCGCGTGCCGCTTCGCTCCAAGCATCGCTTCATGCTCCATTCCAAACCGACAGCCCTCCAGGAGGCCGCCTTCCGGTTGCTCGACCTCGACCCACTGCGTGTCCAGTAATCGAAAAGCTCCGCCGACCACTTGTCGAGTCGGATCAAGCGCTTGCTAGGTTCACAAGTGAAAACTTCGGCCTAGGTGGACCCGTAGCCGCGCTCTTCGTCGGTATGTTGGGTGTAGCCGGGAACGCCGCCACGTTCGAACTGGCCAGACGCGCGGACGGCATACTCGTCCTAGGGATGAAGGTCGAAGGCGAGATCGTCCCCGGCGATGCGCGCAAGCTGCTCGATTTCTATAGGACCTACGGGGTAATGGCGTCTCCGGTCCACGTCCGTTCCAAAGG
>DATNIT010000162.1:0-6171 GCA_035604335.1 Allostellaceae bacterium
AGGCAACTTCGTAAGTTCCTTCCGCTGGGAGGATTCGGTAGGCCCCGCTTCGCAGCGGCCGCGCCGCCTCGACCTGGCCTGGAAGTCAGTGGAGCCCAACGTGTTCGGTCTCGGCGAGTTCATGGCCTGGGCGAAAGAGGCTCGGACCGAGCCGATGATGGCCATCAACCTCGGCACGCGCGGTATCGACGCCGCGCGGAACCTCGTAGAGTACTGCAACCACCCCGGCGGCTCCTATTGGAGCGACCTGCGCCGCAGCCAGGGGTCGGACGAGCCCTACGGCATCAAGCTCTGGTGCCTCGGCAACGAGATGGACGGCCCTTGGCAGATGGAGATGAAGACCGCGCAGGAATACGGCCGCATCGCCACGGAAGCCGTGAAGATGATGAAGTGGATCGATCCCTCGATCGAGCTCGCCGCTTGCGGGTCGTCGGGCCGCAACATGCCGACCTTCGGCACTTGGGAGCAGACCGTGCTCGAGCATACCTTCGATCACGTCGAGTTCATCTCGCTGCACACCTATCTCAACAACTACGCCGGCGATACCGCGGCCTTCCTGGCGAGCAGCGACCTGATGGACAGCTTCATCGACGAGGTCGTCGCCATCGCCGACGCGGTGGCGGCACACCGGCGCTCGTCCAAGCGGCTCATGCTGAGCCTCGACGAGTGGAACGTGTGGTACCGCACGCGGCGCAACCGCCAGACCCGCGTGCTGCCGAACTGGCCGGTGGCGCCGCACATCCTCGAGGAGGTCTACACCATGGAGGATGCGCTCGCCTTCGGCGGCGCGTGCATCTCGCTCCTCAACCACGCCGACCGCGTCAAGGCGGCGTGCCTCGCCCAGCTCGTCAACGCGATCGCGCCGATCATGACCGAGGACGGCGGCCCGGCCTGGCGGCAGACCATCTTTTTTCCCTTCGCGCAAATGAGCAAGCTCGGCCGCGGCCGCGTGCTCAGGATCGACGCGGAGTCGCCGACCTACGAGACCCGTTACTTCGATCCGCGCGGCTCCATCGACCAGTATTATCCGCTGCCGTCGGTGCCCTATCTCAAGCTCGCGGCCGTGCACGACATCAACGCCAAGAGCCTCACCCTCTTCGCGCTCAACCGGCACCTCCACGAGGTGCTGCCGCTCGACGTGAAGGCCGAGGGATTTGCCGGGCTCGCGATCGACCAGACGCTTACGCTCCATGACGCCGATCTCAAGGCCGTGAACACCAAGGACAACCCCGACCGCATAAAGCCGACGGCACTCAAGGGCGCAGCGGTGGCCGAAAGCCATATCCGCGTCGCCCTGCCTCCGGCGTCCTGGAGCGTCATCCGGGCGAGAGGTGCGGGTTGATGCCGCCCGCCACGGCGAATAACCGGTATTCAGGGGACAAACCGACGACGAAGACGTAATGCCCGATTCCAAAGCAACCTGACCGTTTCTGCGCCGTTGCGATATCCCGGCATCTCAGGTCAGATAGCCCCGGGGAATGGCCATGATCGACGCGCACAGCCCCGGCTTCCGCCGGGATAACGAACGCGCAGCGGCAGCCCGCTCAAAAGGGCGCCGCGCGTGACCCAGTACATCGTCCGCCGGATCATCCAGCTCGTCTTCGTGCTGATCGGCGTCAGCCTGGTGGTGTTCTTCACCATGCACGTGCTGCCCGGCGACGTCGCGCAGATGCTGCTGGGCGATCACGCGACCAACGAGCAGCTCGCGAGGCTGCGCCAGCAGCTCGGCCTCGACCAGCCGATCTACGTGCAATACGTGCTGTTCGCGCGGGACGCGCTGCACGGCGATTTCGGCACCTCGCTCCGCAGCAACAACCCGGCCTTTCTCGACGTGTGGTACGCCTTTCCCGTCACCATGCAGCTTTCCGTCGCGGCGCTCTGCGTCTCGGTGGCGGGCGGCGTTCCCTTGGGCGTGCTGGCGGCGGTCTGGCCGTTGTCCCGCTTCGACAACACGGTGATGACCGTGAGCCTGTTCGGCGTCTCCATGCCGATCTTCTGGCTGGGGTTGATGATGATCCTGGTGTTCGGCGCCTTCCTCGACTGGCTGCCGATCGGCGGCTCGATGCCGATCGGCGTCGAGCCGCCGCGGATCACGGGCATGTCGGTGGTCGACAGCCTCATCTCCGGCGATTGGAACTACATTCTCCTGAGCCTGCAGCACCTGGTGTTGCCGGCCTTCACCCTCGGCACGATCCCGCTCGCGCTCATCACGAGGATCACGCGCTCGGAGATGCTCTCCATGCGCTCCCAGGACCATGTGCGCACCGCGCGGGCCAAGGGACTCTCGGAGCCCAAGGTCGTGCTGAAGCACGTGCTGCGCAACGCGCTCATCCCCGTGGTGACCGTGATCGGACTCCAGCTGGGCTTGCTGCTCTCGGGCGCGGTACTCACCGAGACGATCTTCTCGCTCCCCGGCCTCGGCCGCCTCATGATCAACGCGATCCTCGATCGAGATTATCCGGTCGTTCAGGCGGCGGCGCTGCTCACCGCCTTCGTGTTCGTGGCGGTGAACCTGGTGGTTGATCTCAGCTACGCCTACCTCGATCCACGGATCCGGTACCGATGAGCACGGTCGAGCTCGCCGCAACCGAGCAAGCAGCGCCGCCACGGCGAAGCGTGCTCCGGGTGCTGCGCCGACCGACCGCGCGGGTCGGCGCGGCCATTGTCGCGATCTTCCTGCTGCTGACCGTGATCGCGCCGGAGATCGCGCCCTACGACCCCTACGACCAGGACTTCGGCGCGGCGCTGCAAGAGCCGTCGCTCGAGCATCTCTTCGGCACCGATCAGTACGGCCGCGACGAGCTGAGCCGGGTCATGTACGGATCGCGCACCGCGCTGCTCTCGATCCTGGTCGCCGACGGAATCGCGCTCTTCATCGGCACCACGCTCGGGCTGGTCGCGGGTTTCTACGGCCGGTGGGTCGATTCCGCGGCAATGCGCCTGGTGGACGTGCTGCTGGCATTTCCCTACCTGCTGCTCGCGCTGATCATCGTGGCGTCGCTAGGACCGAGCCTGGTCCACTCGATGATCGCCATCGGAATCGTGGCGACGCCGGTCTATGCGCGGGTCATCCGCGGCCAGGTGCTGGCGGTCAGGACCACCGAGTTCGTTCTGGCGGCGCGCGCCATCGGCGGCAGCGCCGGCCGCATCATGCTGCGCCACGTCCTCCCCAACAGCTTCACGCCGATCCTGGTGATGGCGACCTTGCAAGCCGGCACCGTGGTGGTCGAGACCGCCGGCCTGTCCTTCCTCGGCATGGGCGCGCAACCGCCCTCGCCCGACTGGGGCTCTGTGCTCGCGGAAGGCCAGGGCTACTTCCTCACCTCATGGTGGATCGCCACCTTCCCGGGCCTGGCGATCTTCATGGTGGTGCTGGGCTTCAATCTGCTGGGCGACGCGCTCCGCGACCACTTCGACCCGCGGCGACGGAAGGAATAATGGCTGCCGTCTCGTCCAGCGACACCGCGCACCTTCTGGAGGTGCGGGACCTTTCGGTCGAGTTCGCGGTCGAGGGCGGCACGGTGACGGCGGTCGACGGCGTCTCCTTCCATATCGATCGCGGCGAGACGCTGGTGGTCGTGGGCGAGTCCGGCTCGGGCAAATCCGTAACCGCCCTCTCGCTGATGCGCCTCATCGAGAGCCCGCCCGGCCGGATCGCCTCCGGCGCCATCTTGCTGCGCGGCCGCGACGGCCGCGTGCGCGACCTCACGACACTGGGCATGGCGGAGATGCGCGCACTCCGCGGCAACGACATCGCCATGATCTTCCAGGAGCCGATGACCTCGCTCAATCCCGTCTACACCGTGGGCGATCAGATCATCGAGGCGATCCAACTGCACCAGGGTAAGAGCGGCCGCGAGGCGTTCGCGCACGCGGTCGAGATGCTGGAGCATCTCGGCATCCCCGAGCCCCAGCGCCGCATGAAGAATTATCCGCACCAGATGTCCGGCGGGATGCGCCAGCGTGCCATGATCGCCATGGCGCTATCCTGCAACCCGGCGCTGCTGATCGCGGATGAGCCCACGACCGCTCTCGACGTCACCATCCAGGCGCAGATCCTGGAACTCATCAAGCGACTGCAGCGCGAGCTCGGTATGGCCGTGATCTTCATCACCCACAACCTCGGTGTCGCCGCGGAGATCGCGGACCGCATCATGGTGATGTACGCGGGCCGCGTGGTGGAGGCGGGACCCGCACGGGCGATCTTCCGCGAGCCGCGCATGCCCTACACCATCGGCCTGCTGAATTCCGTGCCGCGCCTCGGCATGGCCGAGACGGAGGATGCGAGCCTCGTGGCGATTCCCGGCAACGTGCCGGACGCGCGCCACGTGCCCAAAGGCTGCGCCTTCCATCCGCGCTGCAGCTTCTTCGAGCCGGGCCTCTGCGACGCGGAGGTGCCGGCGCTCGAGCCCGCCGCCGCCGATCATGCGGTGCGCTGCCGGCGCTGGCGCGCGGTCGCGGAGCGCCGGCTGGAGGCGCCGGCATGAGCGCGACGCCGGCCGCTCCGCTTCTCGAGGTTCGCCAGCTCCGCACCTGGTTCGACGCCGACAGCGGCGTGTTCTCGCGCGGCAAGGGCAAGATCAAGGCGGTGGACGACGTGTCCTTCGCGATCGAGCCCGGCGAGGTGCTGGGTCTCGTCGGCGAGTCCGGCTCCGGCAAGACCACGGTCGGGCGCACGGTGCTGCGCCTCATCGATCCGACCGCCGGCGCCATTCTCTACCGCGGCACCGACATCGCGCACCTCTCGCAAGCGGCGCTGCGGATGTTCCGGCGCCACGCACAGCCGATCTTCCAGGACCCCTTCGCGTCGCTCAATCCGCGCATGCACGTCGAGGAGATCGTGGCGGAGCCGCTGGTGGTGCACGGCATCGGCAGAACCCGCGAGGAGCGGCGCGACCGCGTGGTGGAGATCCTGCGCCTCGTGGGCCTGCATCCCGATCACCGCGACCGCTATCCCCACGAATTCTCCGGCGGGCAGCGCCAACGCATCGGCATCGCCCGCGCGCTCGCCGCCGGCCCGGAATTCATCGTGGCCGACGAGCCGGTCTCCGCGCTCGACGTCTCGATCCAGGCGCAGGTGGTGAACCTGCTGCGCGACCTCAAGCGCCGCCTCGGCCTCACCATGCTGTTCATCGCTCACGACATCGCGGTGGTGGAGTACATCTCCGACCGCGTGATCGTGATGTATCTGGGCCGCATCATGGAGAGCGCGCCCGCGCGCGAACTCAACCGCAGCCCGAAGCATCCCTATACCGAGGCGCTGCTCTCGGCGGTGCCCGTCCCCGACCCCGACCGCAAGGGCAAGCGCATCGTCCTGCAGGGCGACATACCGAGCCCGATCAACCCGCCCTCCGGCTGCGTCTTCCGCACGCGCTGCCCCTATGCGATTCCCGACTGTGCGGGTGCCGTGCCCGAGCTGCGCGAAGTCTCGCCGGGCCACCTCAAGGCGTGCATCCGCGACGACATTCTTTAGACAGTGGCGACTACAGTGGCGACTACAGTGCGTCCTTCGACGCGCTACGCTTGCTCAGGATGAGGGGCATCGTTGCTGTAAATTCAATATCCCTCATCCTGAGCAAGCGAGCGCTTCGAGAGCGCGTCGAAGGACGTACGAAAGGTCTACTGTCCCCGGAGTGACGGGCAGAAAAAGGGGCGGAGACCAGCTCCGCCCCTTGAGCGAGCATCGCGACGCGGACGCTATTCGAGCGACACACCCTGCATCTCGAAGAACATCTGCGTGGGGTTGAGCACGAAACCCTTGACCTCCTTGCGGGTCACGCGGACCTGCAGGGTCTGATTGACGAAGATCCAGGGTGCCTCGTCCAGGATAATCTTCTGTGCCTGCTTGTAGATCTCGATCCGCTTGGCCTGATCGGTGGTGCGGCGCCCCTCGATCAGCAGCTTGTCAACCTCCGCGTTCTTGTAATGCGAGGTGTCGTTCACGGGCATGGCCGGCGAGCCGTAGAGGTTCCAGAGAAAGTTGTCGGGATCGCCGTTGTCGCCGCTGAAGCCCGTCAAAAACATGCTTTGATAGTTGCCCTTGCGGACTTCAGCCAGGAAGGCGCCCATCTCCTCCTTGCGGATGTTCGCCTTGACCCCGACCTTCGCGAGATAGCCTTGGATCGCGACCGCCAGCTCGGCGCCGGCGGGGTTGTAGCCGCGGGGCGAGCT
>DATNIT010000163.1:0-3753 GCA_035604335.1 Allostellaceae bacterium
TCCCGAGGTGAAGGCGGTGAGCCGGGCCCTCGGTTGCTCGGTCAACGACATGCTGCTCTCCGCCGTCGCCGGCGCGCTTAAAGGTTATCTGGAGGAGAAGGGCGATCCGACCAAGGGCGTCGAAGTGCGCGCCTTGGTGCCTATCAATCTTCGCCCGATGACGGCCAACCCCACGCTGGGGAATCGTTTCGGTGTGGTCGCCATCGAGCTGCCGGTCGGATTCGAAAACCCGCTGGAACGGCTGTTCGAGGTGCGGCGACGCATGGAGGTGCTTAAAAAATCCTACGAACCGGTAACGACCCTGGGGCTCTTTGCAGCGCTCGGCTACGCGCCCAAGCTGGTCCAGGACAAATTGTTCGATCTGCTGCTCAGCCGAGCCACCGCGGTGATGACCAACGTGCCCGGCCCGCAAAACCCGCTGTATCTCGCCGGCTCCGAATTGAAGCAAATCATCTTCTGGGTGCCTCAATCGGGCAATATCGGTATGGGCTTGTCGATTCTGTCCTTCAACGGCAGGGTCCATTTCGGGCTAATAACCGACGCGGCTCTGGTGCCTGATCCGCAGTCCATCATGGCGCGCATCCGGCCGGAATTCGAGCGCCTGCTCTATTTCGTGCTGATGCAGGGATAGGCGCAGTCAATCCGCAAGCTCGGATTTTGCCAGCTCGGCGTCGAGCCGCTCCATCGCATCGGCGGGCGCACAGGCGGCTGCTTCCTGATAGAGGCGAGTGGCCTGCGGAAGTTTTGCCTCGCCGAACATCATGACAAGACCGTTGGCATATTCGATGCGCGCGATTGCCGAATGCGGATTGAGCTTGAGCGCAGCCTCGAAATGTTTCACGCCAGCCTCACGGCTCGCCCCATAGGTCAAGCCGCCGAGCATGGCGCCGACCTTGTTGATTACCTCGGCGTGATAGGTGCCCATGGCGATATGGGCATCGGCATGGCGCGGCTCGAGCGCAATTGTTTGCTCCAGGGCATGCTTGACCTTACCCCCGAGACCCTCCGCCAACGCCTTGATGACCGAAATCCCTTGACTGTAGCGGCCCAGCGCCTGGGCATGAAAGTACCAGGCATTGGCCAGCGTCCCGGCGCATTCGGTCAATCGCTCGGCGCGGCCCGCCGATTGAAGAAACAGATCGAGCTTGGCTTTTTCGCCCTTTTCCAGGTAGGTGGCGTAGATGTTTGTGGCCTTGTTGGCGACATTGTAACCGATCAGGCCGATGGCAAGACCGAGCTCCACGGCTTCGGCAAAATCGCCGCGATGATAGGCGCGCCACGCATCCTGAAGCGTTACCGCAGCCGCATCGATCGACTGGTTTGACACTGCGAGCTGCGGATGGCGCGCGATTAGCTGCTTCAGGCCTGCCGCGTCGAGATACGGTTCGCAATCGCCTCGATGCAGACGCGACCAGTGCGTTTTGAGAGCAGCACCGGCATATGCATAACCGGCATCCGCATAGGGAAAGACCTTCCACCGTGCTTTGGCCATCTGGCGTAATCCTTCGAGCCGATGTGGGCCTAAAGTCTCAGTTGCTGTGCTCGATTCTTACTACCGCGCTCGTCGACCCGCGCTTGGTCCGGCTAACCGAGGTCCGTCGCGATGTGGTCACCAACGCCTCGAGACGGTCTAGAGTCGCCTCAAGATCGCCCGTGGTCTGGCCGAGATCTCCTGTGCTGTGGCGCCGAGCCCGTCCGTGCGGCAAGAGCGTGCGACGAGTGTCGGCGAGAACGTCCTCGTTGACAGTGATGCCGTGGCGGGCCAGCACCGGGCGCAGCTCGTCAAGCCGACGCCGCAGATCGGCGCGCGTCTTCTGGTAAGCGTGCTCGCACAACCGCCGGCGGGCTGCATAGCTGAACGCATTGGTGAAGAACATTTCAACATCGCCGCGATCGGGCTCGAACAGCACGACGTCGGCGTCGGGATATTCCGTGCGATAGCGGCCCATCCCGACTTGCATCCGCGAATGGATGAGCGTTCGCAGTGCCTGCGACATGATCGCCGGAAGCCCGCTTCCGCCGATCGAGGGATGCTTCACGTGGCCGTGGCGGGTCGCCTCGCGGGCATCGAACGGCACCAGCGGATTGACGCACAGCACCAGCTTGGCGCCGGCACTGAGAGCGAGTGAGGCGTGCAACGTTTTGGTCAGCACCCCATCGACGTAAAGCCGCCGGCCGACCTCGACGGGGGGAAACAGGCCGGGCAGCGCGGCGCTCGCCGCAACGGCGCGCGCTATGGGCACGTGTTCCCAGCCGGGAGAGCCGAATGCCACCGCCGCGCCGGTGTCCAGATCGGTTGCGACCAGAAACAGCTTGTGCGGCAGCATGCGAAAGTCGTTGGTCCGCGGTGGCGTCAGGAACAGCCTAGTGAGGTAGTTGGCGATGCCCGTATTGTCGAACAGACCGGTCGGCAGCGCTCGGGCGAGGCGCCCAAAAGATTCGAAGAACCCACGCGATCCCGGGTCTTCCAGATATTGCCGCGCGGCGGAGGCTAAGAGCTGCGGCACTGCCGCGAGCCGGTTGGCATATTCGCCGAGCGCCGGACGCAAGAGCAGGCCGGGCTCGAACGGATCGTCGGCCGCGCCGCTCTCGATGAACATCGCGTGCATCTCGAGCGCCGTAATGCCGTTTACCAGCCCGGCCGCGATGAAGCTGCCGGAGCTGACGCCGACATAGAGGTCGCAGTCCGTCAGATTGAGCCCGTCAAGCGCCTCACCAAGCGCGACGAGGGCGCCGATCTCGTAGATGGCACCCAGCGGCCCGCCACCCGCGAGCGCCAGCGCTCGGCACGGATGCGTCACGTTCTCTCTCCTTCAGAGATCGGTAACGGCCGATAGCAGAACCACCGTCGCACCGTTAGTCAATGCAACGCCAGCGCGTCGTACGGCCGCCGTTGGCATAGCCGCGGCCGGAGCTTCCGATCAAGAATTCGTAGCCACGCTAGTGTTCGGAATGCCGTGACTGCTCTTTCGTCGCCGAAAGCTTTTTGGTCACCGCCGTCAATTCGGCCACCCGATGCGAGAGCGTGTCAATGTCCTTCTTGGTTGGTACGTTCAGCATGTGGAGCGCCCGAGCGACGCGGTCCTCGAACACGTGCTCCAACTGATCCCATGACTTGGAGGCCGAGGCCTTCACTTCCGCCAGCGCATCGTCGGCGGACTTCTTGGCCTGCTTCTGAACGGCCTCGCCTTCCTTCACCAGCGTCTCGAAGAACTTGCCGCCCTCCTTTTGAGCCTTTGCGAAGGCGCCGAGACCGGCCAGCCAGATCTGAGTGGCAGAGTCGCGGATCGCAGTCACTAACTGTTGGCTCTTGTCGCCCCCCTGAGCGAGCGCGCTTAATTTCTTTGGCATAATACATCTCCGTCTCTGGTTGCGATTGTCCGGTGTCCCCCGGCGGTCACGACTATCGCCCAGTGGCGGCTCGCTTGCGTTGATCAAGATCAAAGCGGCACGTGCGCTAGTGATTAGCATGAAGTCGTATGATGTCAGGGACTTCGTCCTACGCCGTTAAATATAGCCTACCGAGCAGGCGTGGTCGCGATGCGGGACGCCGAATATGATGTATTTTGTCACCGGAGCGTCGGGTTTTATCGGCAAACGCTTGGTGCGTGCGCTGCTTCAAAGGCCCGACGCCCGGATCTATTTTCTGATCCGGGACCCATCACCCGAGCGCATGGCTACGTTGCGGGAATTCTGGGGAGCCGATGCAAGTCGCGCGATTGCCGTCAAGGGCGATCTCACAAGCGCCGGACT
>DATNIT010000164.1:0-19819 GCA_035604335.1 Allostellaceae bacterium
CGACGAGATGGGCACGCTCGGCTCGGGCAATCACTACCTCGAGGTGCAGGAGGTCGCGGAAATCTTCGACCGTGCTGTGGCGGCCGTCTTCGGGCTCAAGGAGGGCGAGGTCGTCGTCAGCATTCACTGCGGCTCGCGGGGTCTCGGCCATCAGATCGGGACCGAGTATCTGCGCGACATGGCGATCGCCGCCGCCGAGTTCGGCATCGCCTTGCCGGACAGGGAGCTCGCGTGTGCGCCGATCGCGTCCGAGCTCGGGCAACGCTATCTCGGCGCCATGCGCGCCGCGATCAACTGTGCGCTCGCCAACCGGCAGATCATCGGGCATTACACGCGGCAAGTCTTCCGCCATTTCTTCGCCGAGAGCGCGCTTGAGCTTCTCTTCGACGTGTCGCACAACACCTGCAAGCTCGAGGAGCACGCCGTCGGCCGCGAGCGCCGGCAGCTCTTCATCCACCGCAAGGGCGCTACGCGCGCCTTCGGACCGGGCCATCCCGATCTGCCTGCGGAATTGCGCTCGACCGGCCAGCCGGTGCTCATCGGCGGCAGCATGGGGAGCTCGTCCTACGTCCTCGTCGGCACCGCGGAGAGCGAGCGGCGCGCTTTCAGCTCGGCCTGTCATGGTGCCGGCCGCAGCATGAGCCGGCACGCAGCACTCAGGCGCTGGAACGGGCACGCGGTCACGGCAGAGCTCGCGGCGCGCGGCATCGTCCTGCGCAGCCCGTCCGCGCGCGGCGTGGCGGAGGAGGCGCCGGGCGCCTACAAGGACTCAGGAGTCGTGGTCGACGCGGCCGAGCGGGCCGGGCTCGCGCGCAAGGTGGCGCGTCTCGAGCCGCTCGTCTGCATCAAGGGCTGAGCCAGCGCAGTGACTTGAACCTATGGTACCCTTCAACGTCATGGGCGCCCCCGGGGTCCAAGCCCGGGGGTGTTCCGGCCATCCACGAATTCTCTTCGTTTCAAGGGGTGGATGCGCGGGCAAAGCCCGCGCATGACGAGGCACTGGGAACCAAGCGTTAGGGCCACAACGCCAAGAGAAGCGGCGCCCCGATTTCGGTGATCATCCGGCGCTTGTACGAGCATTCCCGTGCCCGTCGAGGTGCTTGCGGAAAACTCCGCATAAAAATCCCGTGGTGCCGGTCATGCCGACTTTTTCCGGCTTTTTATGAAGTGCGGGCAACAGTCGTCTCGAATTTTTATGCGCGCCGGACCTAATCTTCGTCGAGATGGACGAGGATTGGGGGGCGGGAGGCGGCCATGCACGGCACATCGGATATGCACTATCGGAGTGCTGCGCATGGCTCCTTCGCGCGCGACGACCATAGCGGGGCGGGTGATCTTTTCGACGATCCCGATCTCGAGAATCCCGAGCTTTCCCAGGCCGCGGTGCTGCGCGAGCTTGCCTGGCTGCTGGCCGGCTGTGCCGCCGTGATCATCGCGGTCAATCTCCTCGGCGCGCTGCTCTCGGCACCTTAGGAAGCGGCGTCGGGCCGAGCGAGATCGAGCGGATCGCCGAGGGAACGGAGCAGGCGCAGAGCGGTGCAGTCCAAATTCGCGCTCAGCCTCGGTCTCGATCCGCTATCGCGCCATGTGCTGCGGCGCTTCGTCATCGTCCTTGCCTTCATGCTGGCCTGGGCGATCGCCGCGAGCCCGCAGCACCCGCTGCAGGCGCTGGTACTGATGAGCGCCGTCGCCGCCGCCATGGACGGCTTGATAGCACTCCTCCGGCGCGACGGCATCAACGCCGCCGTCCTCAACTATTGGGACAGCACCTGCGGCTTCTTCGCGGTCAATTGCCTCATGCGCGGATTGACGTAAGCGCGTTTTCATGCGGCAATCGAGCTCCTTCGCCGACGAGGAGCTATCATGACTTCATCCGCCGTTTCCGCCGAATCTGACGGCGGGCACATCGCCGCGGCCGCGCACCCTTCATGAGTACCGCCGCCGAGGTCGCCCTCGTCTCTCTCGTCGGGCTCGGCACCACCTCCTCGGCCCTCGGCGGTGCCGCGATCGGCCTCTATCTCCCGCTCTCGAAGCGGGTGCTCGCCTGCGTGCTGGCGTTCTCCGCGGGTGCTCTCATCAGCGCGCTTGCCATCGAGCTCGCCTTTGAAGGTGCTGAAGAGCTGCATCGCCTGGGTTTCGGCACCGGGCTCGCCTGGGCGTTCGTGGGCGGCGGGTTCGCGGTCGGCGCCGTCTTCTATTATTGCGCCTCGCTCGTTCTCGAGAAGCACGGCGGTGCCGTGCGTTATCGGACGCGCTTCCGCGAGTACGCGCGCGACCGCAAGCGCGAGCAAGCGAGGGAGACCATCGCGCTCTTGTCGCGCTGCGATCTCCTGCGACACCTGCCGGCGGATGAGGTGGAGCAGATTCTGCCTTGCCTGCGCAGCCGCCGTCTCGGCCCCGGCGAGATCCTGTTCCGCGCAGGCGATCCCGGCGACGCGCTCTTCATCGTCGCGCGCGGAAACGTCGCGGTCCTTGTCGATGCCGTGTCGGGCGAAGGCGGAGCCGAGCACAAGCTCGCCGAGCTCGGGCCGGGACAGGCGTTCGGCGAGATGGCGCTCTTGAGCGGGGGCCCTCGCACCGCCACCGTGCGATCCTTGGGCGAGGTCGATCTCCTGGAGATCGACCGCGCGGACTTCGAGCAGCTCATGGCGGGCGACGCGCGGATTGCGGACGCCGTGGAGCGGCTGAGCCACGGCCGCGCCATAACCAATCTGAGTGCCGGCGGTCCCAATCCCGCGACGTGGGCAAGGATCGCGAGGGGAAGCCTCGAGCACTTGAGCCGCAGCGAGGCCGACAAGATCCTCAGCGAGGCGAGTCACGGCTCCGGTCTCGCCATCGTGCTCGGCAACATCCTCGATACCATCCCGGGATGCCTGGTGATCGGCGCCAAGTTCAGTGGGCTCGGCAACCTCTCGCTCACCCTGATCTCGGGCATGTTTCTCGGCGGCATCCCGGAGGCTGCGGCGAGTGCGGCCATGCTGCGCAAGGCGGGCTACCGCCCCAACGCCATCTTCGGCCTGTGGTCGACCGTGCTCGTCGCCGGCGTGGTTGCGGCGGCTTGCGGCAAGCTCTTCATCGGCAGCTCCGAGTCGGAGGTCGCGATTTTCGCGCAAGCGCTCGCAGGTGGTGCTGTTCTCGCCCTCATCTCCCACGCCATGATCCCGGAGTCGATCGACGAGGGCGGCTCGCTGGTCGTGCTGCCGACCGTCGCGGGCTTCCTCTTCGCCCTCTACTTGGCACTCGCGGAAGCCTTCGTCTGATCGCTCGGTTGCCGCCGTCGCGGCGGTGGCGATGCCAGCTTGTGGGTTGCCGGCAAGGGGCGAGATCGCGCCGCCGCCGCGTCGCGCCCGCGCGGCAGGCACTTGTGCCGCCGGCCGGGGCGAGGGCGCGCTCAGCCTCGCTAGGGCGCGCACTCATAAATCGAGGTCGGCCGGCAGCGGCAGGTCAACGTCCGGTCTGGAGCGCATTGCGGACTCAAGTCAGACGTCGCGCCAACGTCCTGGAAGTGCCATGAACGGTCATCCTGATGCATCCATTGGCGAGGCCCAATCGTCGCCAAGCGGCAATCGCAAAAACGATCGTACAAGCGGGTTGATGAGATCAGGACGAGTCAGTGGCGCCATATGGCCGCCGCCGGCAATCTCTTTGTAAGTCCACAGGGGGTAAGATTGGCGCAAAAGCGCCGTGATCTCGCGGATCGGAAATACCGTGTTTGGATCGCTTACGACGAGCGTGGCGTTCCTTCAAGTCTTGTCCGGAGGGTCACCCTGTGCTTGTTGATTGACCGCGTCACTCATCAGGCGGAATTGGACCTGTGTTATGTTCACATTTCGAAAATAGTCGACGAGATCGCCCCAGGGGTCAGTGAGCCGGCGGATTCCCGAGATGATGGCCACGACGCCGCCGATCTCGAGCTGACCCGTATACACCGACCATCCGCCGACCAGCAGCGCGGCGATGATCTGGAATTGAGTGCTCAGGTTCATCAGGAAGTTCATCGTGAACTTGAGCCGAAAGATTCCCATGTTGAGCTCGAACACGCGGTCAATGCGTGTATCGTCGGCCTGGTCCCGCGCGTCGTCCGCGCTGGTCGCCTCGACGACGCTGACGCTGAGCTGCCGTTTGATCTGGACGCGCGCTCTGGCGCGCCGGTTCATCGCGGCTTGCATGAGCGGAACGAAGACGAGTTGGGGGACGAAGAACGCGAGCACCGCGCCCGCCATCCAAAGGTCGAGATGGATCATGTAGGCGAGCACGGAAACCAGAATGCCCCCTGCAGCAAGGGCTCGGAAACACTTTCTCCGACGAATCCTCCGATTGGTTCGACTTCCGCAACGATCATCGAGGCCTGAACCCCTTCCGCCTCTGTTCCAGACGAAGCGGCGGATGGTGAGCTGATCAGGACATGAATCCGCCGACGAAGATCGCGCGTTGCACGCTCGCCGACCCAACTCCGATAGACGTTGAGGACGAGCTTAGTGCCCCCCTGCAC
The DNA here is from genome assembly GCA_035604335.1 of Allostellaceae bacterium. Classification (GTDB taxonomy): domain Bacteria; phylum Pseudomonadota; class Alphaproteobacteria; order ATCC43930; family CGMCC-115725; genus DASZHJ01. Next base: position 4,493 of record DATNIT010000164.1, read on the forward strand.
CAGAACAGCGGCCGCATAGATAGCGCATAGGACGATGACGAGCCGAAAGTCCCTGTGCTTCACGAGGTCGTCGACGATCCGGCGCTGCAGCTCGAGCGGCACGACCTCGAGCAGAAATACACTGACTGTCAGCAGCGAGAGCAACAGTTGGTGCAAGCCACTCGTTTCCAGAACATAGCGGAATATATTGCGGGGCATTTCGGCTGAATTTCGATTCTTTGTTCCGACTTCACAGCGACAGAAGAACCGCGAAGCCCGCGAGCGTCATTAGGCCTATGGTCAGCCATCCGATCCCCGTCGTCACGGGATGGTTGACATGCTTACCCATGACCTTCCTATTGCTGCTCAGGAGCACGATCAGGACGAGAACGACCGGTGCCACGAGCCCGTTGGCGACTGCGGAGTAAATGAGCGCCTTGATGGGATCGATGCCGACAAAGTTCATAGCGAGACCCACCATCATCGCGGCGGTGATGATCCCGTAGAACGCATACGCCTTCCGGAACTTTCGATAAAGGCCCGTTTTCCAGCGAAAGCTTTCCGAGATCGCATAGGAGGACGACCCGGCGAGCACGGGAACGGCGAGCATGCCTGTGCCGATGATGCCCAACGCAAAGAGCCAATAGGCGACATCGCCCGCCAGCGGCCGCAGAGCTGAGGCGGCTTGGTCGGCGGTCGCGATGTTTCTCACGCCGTGCGCGCCCAATGTCGCAGCACAAGTCGCGATGATGAAGAACATGATGACATTCGAGAAGGCCATGCCGGTCCAAGTATCGATACGCATCCGCCGGAGGTCGCGGGGCGGGGTCCTCTCGCGCCGCTCCGCGAGGGTCCCCTTGCCCTTCAGTATTTCCTCCTCGACCTCCTGGGATGTCTGCCAAAAGAAAAGATAGGGCGAGATGGTGGTGCCCAGGATGGCGCAGATGAGGAAAAACTGGTCTTGCGTGAAAGCTAGGCGGGGCACGACGGTATTCGAGACAACCTGTCCCCAATCGAGATGGATCGTGAACGCTGTCGCCACATAGGCCAGCAGCGCGAGCGTCGAGTATTTCAGGTATCTCGCGTAGCGGGCATAGGTCGTGAAAATCTGCAGCAGCAGAATGATGCCCGTGAAAAGCGCAACAAGGACCTCGAAGGGCAACCAGGGCAACAGGAGCTGGGTCGCCTTCGCCATGGCACCGAGATCGGCTCCCAGATTGAGCGTATTTGCTAGAAAGAGGAGCGCTGTGTTGAGGTGCAGCACCCAGGCGGGATAATGCCTGCGGATATTTGCCGCCAGGCCCTCGCCGGTGACCAGTCCGATGCGCGCGCACATCGCCTGCACGACGGCCATGAGAGGCAAGGAAAAGGGCGCAAGCCACAGCAACTGAAAGCCATATTGCGCTCCGGTCTGCGAATAGGTGGCAATTCCCGAGGGATCGTCGTCGGCGGCACCGGTGGTAAGACCGGGTCCAAGGATACCCGCGTATTCCTGTGCTATGCGCAGGGCTTTCTTGCGGGCCTTGGGCTTGCTCACGGGGACTCCCCTAACGAATGATCGTAAATAGTTTATCCGCTATCGCAAAGCGCGGTTCAAACTTCAACCCAGTCCCATCACCTTGGCGCCCACGTATCGATCGGGTAATCTCCTTTAATGCCAGATACCCATCATGCGCCAAAATTCCCGCCCAACCTTATAGCAGAGGTCCGACCCTGTTACAGCATGACGACCATGCGACTCCGGCCCAATAAGAGCAGCACCTGGAGCTGCCGCTAGGTATGCCCCCCCGAGCGCCGCCGCCAGGCCGCTCATGCGGCCTCGCTCAAGGATTGTCCCGAGTCGGCTGGCGCGATAAGAAATGCGCGGTGCAGCGTTTCCCACCCGAGACGCCCATCCTCAGCAGAGCGCTGGGAACATGCGTGAGCGGAGCATCAATGCGGGATTGGTGCTGGCGTCCTTGCTGCTGACCTATCTCGTGCTCGACTTTGGCGTGCTTCACCACTTCATCGACCATGTACCGCTCAGGTTCAACAAATTCCTCGGACAGGCGATGATCTTCGGGCAGAGCTCGAAAGCCGGTCCGATCCCCCACGACTACATCGCGGTCTTCGCGACTCCTACGCCGAGGACGTCGGCGACTGGTTTCTCGAGGTCGGCAATCGCGGCAATCCCGACTTCCAGGCGACGCACGTGCTTCACCGCATCATCGGACGGGACTTGATCACCTTCGGCAGGGGCGGCACCGGTCAGCTCGAGAATCTCGTCGTCCTGCCGGTCGAGGCCTTCGAGACCATCAACGACGACACCACCTTCCACCTCGACCCGCCGAAGCAGATCTTCGCCTATTTCTACGAGGGCACCAACCTCGGCAATAACATTTACGAGACCCGCGAGCTCCTGCGCCGGACAAGCGGCCACCCCTCCGATCACGACATCGCCGCCTATGTGCAAGAGGTGGCGGCGGAGCACGCCACACGGATTCGACGCGATTGGCGCCATCTCAACCGGCATGGTTACACCCTGTTGGGGGAGTTGCTCGCCAACGCCCTCGCCGCCGGCAACAAGACCGGAAGCTGCGTGGCACTTGCCGCGAATTGAGACACGGTACCGCGATGCCCGCGCGCGCCGGTCCGATATCTCCGCTCCCAAGCCTCCCGCCGCGGCTCTAATCTCTTGACCGGCGGCGATCAACCCGTAGGACCGCTTTGGGTCATGCTGAGCCATCCGACCACGTCAGTGGCGCGGCAGCTATGCCTTCAACTCCGGACGCGCCTACACCTTGCCGGCGCCGCCGTAAGGTGCCAGATGGCGACATTCGCACCGGACATGTGCAAGCGCGGTCTTGGCAGCCTGATGTTTCGCCACATCGACCATGGCTGGGTGCGATGAGTTGCCATCTCGATTGGCAGATCAGCCGGCACACCGCATCGGCTCCCAAATCCGTGACCGGCTCCGCGTGCCGTATATGATTTAAATCAATGCCGTGCGCCAGTGGCCGAGTATTAGTCGTCGGTTGCCGCGCCCCGGCGATAGCCCGGGTGCTCACGTTGCAAGGAGCTAACGTTATGACCATCTTCCGCTGGGCTCTCGCCGGCGCAGTCGCAATGATGCTCGCTGGGGCGGCAACCCCGGCCTTCGCCGTCGACACTTCATTGTCGTCGGATGAGATGGCCTATCCGCGAGAGGTGTGCCAGGAGAAGACGCAGCACGCGCTAGTCAGGGAAGGTTGGGGCGACATTCGGCAGGGCCCTGAATGGGTTCAAAGCGGGGCAAAGGGGCCGATCCGTGTCTATATCCTCTGCATTTATCGCGCCTCCGGCACCGTCGTGGTCATTTTTGCGGCGGGCGACGCGGGCACATCGACGCTCCTTGACGGCGAACGAGACCGACTGCGATATCGTATGACACGTTAATGAACAGCTCGGGTTGCTTGCGGGCGCTCGATGGCTCGCCGCATTTCTCTGGTGGGTCATGCTGAGCCATCCGACCACGTCAGTGGTGCGGCAGCTATTCTTTCAGCTCCGGAAGCGACCGCACGCTGCCGGAACCACCGCAAGGTGCCAAGTGCGGACGCCGCTCCCGAGCCTCGGTCGCTCCATTGTGCAACCCCCATTTGGGTCCGACTCTACCGAGATGCGTAAAGGTCGGGAAGGCGCAGCTCAGGTAGCGGCGTTGGTGAAGCCTTCGCCACTCCTACGTCTTTGGCAGCCAAGCACCCCGGCTCGGCTAGAGCATCGCATTAGAGCGCGATCGAATTAGCGGTGGGCGCTCGTTTGACTTCTCCCCGTGCGATGGGCTAGGAAAGTGTGGCCATGGAGAAGCTTAAGGCCGTTTTGGAGTTTGTCTCCGCGCTTCGCTCAGGCCGTGGCGCCACCGCCATGGAGTATGGCCTGATCGCAGCGCTGATCGCGGCCGTCATGATCGTGGCGGTGACGGCCGTCGAGACCGGCCTACAATTGACCTTCAACATGATCGCCGGCCAGCTCGGCAGCTCGCCGCACTGAAAGAGGTAGTGGTGAGGTGATCGCTCGCGGAGGCTTCACGGCGGGGTTCTTCGTCTCGTGCCTGATCGCCATCGGGTGCCATACCGTGCGGTTGCACGAGGAAGGCTAATGCCGGCTGCGCTCGGCGAGGCGACCAAGGGATGCTGAGGCCAATGCTTTAGTAAGTTCATCGAGGGCGCGAGTGAAACGCTCAAAGGACAGCCCTACGTCATCGCCTACGCAAGCTCAGGTCGCAAGCGCAAACGACCGATCGCCGAATTTATCGGGCGCGGGCCGGTTGCCCGCGACCGCAGGCTTTTGCGGCTTCAAGGTGGGCTGCGTCGCAAGCTTCGCGGGTATCCGGCATCTGCACGGTCTACCGCAACCGAGGGAGATAATGTTGCCGGTCCGCATCACCGGCCTCGGCAATTCTTGGGCATGGCTCACGCCGGCCGCGCAGCTGCGATACCCGGCCTGAGACGAAATCGTCAGACAAGGACCCACGCGGTGACAACGACCATTCCCGATCTCAAGGCCAACGCGGCTGGCGCCGTGCTCGCGATATGGACCGACATCGCGCCAGAGCTTGAGGCTGATTTCAACGAGTGGTATTGGCGCGAGCACCTGCCTGAGCGGCTTGCGGTGCCCGGCTTCCGCTGCGGCCGGCGCTACCGCGCCGGCGCCGGGGCCCCGCGGTACTTTGCATGCTATGAGCTGGATTCCCTCGATATTCTCGATACCCCTGCCTATCTCGAGCGGCTCGATAATCCGACGGATTGGACACGCCGCGTGATGCCCGGCTTTCGCAATACCACGCGCGCGCTAGTGCGGGTCGTCACTACGCTCGGTCGCATGTCGGGCGCTGTAGCGCTGACCGTGCGCGTCGCACCGGCCGAAGACCGGCGCGCCGATCTCGAAGCCCATCTGCGGCGCACTATCCTGCCTGCACTTCACGCCCGTCCCGGCATCGTTCGACTTCAGCACTGGCAGGCGGAGCCGATGACGGCGCGGTCGACGATTGAGGCAGCACTGCGCGGCGGCAGCGATGGAACCTGCGACTGGGTCGTGATCGTCGAGGGAACAAGGCCCGAAGATCTCAAGGCAATCCGGGATGAGCTCGTCGCTGCGACCTCGCCCCTCGTCGCGGGTATGACTCGGCCGCCTATCGATGCCACCTATAACTTGCTCTGCAGTCTGGAGGCGGGCCCGTGAGGACGCGGTCTTCCGGCTCTGCGGCGCATCGTCGCCGCCTATGCTCGCGATGACGACAAGATCGGAACCCACCGCCCTTTGAGCAAGGACGCGCCGGTTTGCCGCCCGGTTCAGTAGAGCGGCGCGGTTCGCTCGCTTCCGCTGCTCGGCGATCATTACGTTCGTGCCTGAGTATTCGCCACACACAGGTGTCCAGGTGACGGAAACCCCCGCAATCGGCGCAGAAGGCTTCGATGTCGTCGTCCTCGGCGGCGGCGGCGCCGGTCTCGCGGCCGCCATCGCCGCGCGCGAGACCGGCCGGAGCGTGGTACTCTTGGAGAAGAACGCGGCACTCGGCGGCTCGACGGCTTGGTCGATCGGTTCCTTGACCGCGAGCGGCACGCCTCACCAGCGCCGCCGCCGTATCGACGACAATCCGCGGGACCACTGGGCGGACATGGCGCTGTTCGCCGACGCGGCACTCGCCGCGCGCGACAACGATGAGCTGCGCCGTATCCTCTGCGACGAAGTGCCGGAGGCGTTTCGCTGGCTGCTGTCGCTGGGCGTGCGCTTCACCGGGCCGATGCCGGAGCCACCGCATCGCAAGCCGCGCATGCACAACGTTTTGCCGAACTCGCGCGCCTATATCTATCACCTTGAGCGGCGCGCGCGGCGCGTCGGCGTCGAAATCCGGCTCGCGACGCGCGCCGATGCCCTGGTAATCGAAGGCGAGCGCGTCGTCGCGGTTGATTGCGAGACCGCTCTTGGCCGCCGGCGCTTTTTTGCGCGAGCCGGCATCGTGCTGGCAGCGGGCGACTTCACCAACAGCCCCGAACTCAAGGCCGAATTCATGGGCGCGCAAGAGGCCAAGGTCGAGGCCGTCAATCCCACCGCCACCGGCGATGGCCAGCGTCTCGCTCTGCGGCTTGGCGCCCGCATCCTCAACGGCGATCTCGCCCTTGGGCCGGAGATCCGATTTATTCCGCCGACGCGCCCTACTCTGGTCAGTCGTCTGCCGCCCTGGCGCGCGCTCGCCACCGCCATAGAGTGGTCGCTCGACCACGTGCCCCCCGCGATCCTGCGACCGCTCATGATGGGATTCCTGACCACGGCCCTGGCACCTTCGCCGACGCTGTTCGAACATGGCGCGATTTTGGTCAACAAAACCGGCGAGCGCTTCTGCGACGAACGCGGCCGGCCGGCCTATGCGCTGCCGGACCAGCCCGACAAGGTCGGCTACATCGTCATCGACGGCCGCATCGCCAAGCTGTTTTCGGCTTGGCCGCATTTCGTATCGACAGCGCCGGGCGTCGCCTACGCCTACATCCCTGACTATCGCCGCAACCGCCCGGACGCCTACGCCGAAGCCCCGACGCTGGACGCATTGGCCCGGCGGCTCGGATTGGACCCGGCGGCGTTAGCGCGGAGCGTGGCCGCGACGCACGCCGCGTCGGGCAGCAGCGCGCCGCCGGTGCCAGCACTCGCCGACGCGCCATTCATCGCGCTCGGTCCGGTGAAATCGGTCTTCGTGCACAACGAGGGCGGGCTGGCGGTGGACGCAAGCCATCGCGTGCTGGGCCGCGGCGACAAGCCGATCCCGGGACTTTACGCCGCCGGCGCCACGGGCCAGGGCGGGCTGTTGCTCAAGGGCCATGGCCACCATCTGGCCTGGGCATTCGTCTCGGGACGGCGGGCCGGGCGGATCGCCGCGACCGCGACGGGCGCCTAGATCGCGTCCGCCAGCAACCAAATTCGAACTGGCGATCAACCTGAAAACCGCCAGGACGCTCGGGCTTGTGATTCCAGAATCGTTCTTGCTGCGCGCTGACGAATTGATCGAATGAAGGCGGTTCGCTTCATTTCGCTTATCCGCGCGCGGGCCGGTCGATTTGTCAGTTTGATAATCGCCCTCGCTCCCGCTCCTTCTTCTTCTTCTCAATTCGACCAGGGCGGGACGCCCTTTCTCTCGCCAGGCTTGAGACCGCCCAGGTGATCCAACACTGCGCGGTAGTTCGGGTCCGTCGGTCGGTATTGCAAATGGCCGAGCGCGTAGTTCGTCTCGGGGCCGCCGTAGATGTCGATGACGATCGTGCTGTCGCGTTTCATCGTCGCCATGCCGATCTCGCGCGGGAATTGATCCGTGTCCGTCGGTGCGCCCCCGCCGGCGTACGCGACCGAAATGCCGATCAGCAAAGCGCCGATAGCTGGCATGAGCGGTCTTTTGGTCATGTCACGTCCTTTGCCCGCGAAAGTCCCGTCAGCCGGTCTTACCCCGCCCTACGGCGCTTGCCCGAGTCCGATTTGGATCAGTCAACGGCCGTCGCTCGCGGCACGTGGCGTCTCCGAAATGGGCCATAAGCCGACCTTTCTGACGAGGCCCTCCATGCCAAGATAATCTCTTGCCGTCTATCCCATTAGGCGGTAGCGGTTCCCTCGCTGGGATGGTCAAGGCAGACGCCAGGCGGCCGTCCGGGCTTTTTGGTCGCGCGACAGGCGGCAAGACCTCTCTTGATCGTGGATCGTCATGGCGAGCCGATTGCAACCGTCGAGCACGGAAGGTCTGGAGCAGCCATGCGGTGGCGCAAACGGCGATTGGATGTGCAGCACGCCTCCCGGCGGCGGAGTCGAGCTTCTCAGCGCCTGGTTCGGGGGGTGCCCATACACCAAGCACCGTCACGACACCTACGCGATTTGCATCACCGATCTCGGCATCCAAACCTTCGATTACCGTGGCGCCACCAGGACCAGCGCGCCGGGCCAAGTCGTGGTGCTGCATCCCGACGAGACCCACGACGGTCGCGCGGGTTCAGATGAGGGTTTCGGCTACCGGATGGTCTACCTGGCACCGAGCAGGGTGGCAGATGCCGCCCGCTCCCTCTGCGGCGCTGCCACCCCACTCCCCTATGTCAGGGAGCCAGTGTCGTCGAACGCGATTCTGGCGAAGGCGATCGCCAACGCATTCCTCTCTTTCCCCTCGGCTCTCGAGCCATTGGCCATCGACGAGCTGATCGAGGGCCTGACCCGCGGCCTCTTGCTGGCGGATGCGTCCAGCCGGATTGGACGGCGGCGCTTGGCATGCGACATCCTCGCTGTCGAGCGCGTGCGACAGTTTCTCGAAGCGGAGAAGACGCGCATCGTCTCCTCCGACGAGCTCGAGGAGGTGAGCGGCCATTGCCGCTTTTCGCTTACGCGCCAGTTCCGCCAACGCTACGGAACGAGTCCGTACCGCTACCTCATCATGCGCCGTCTCGATCTCGTCCGCAGCGAGATAGGTGCTGGCAAGGCTCTGGCGCCGATCGCCGTCGATGCCGGCTTCGCCGACCAGGCCCACATGACGCGCATGTTCAGGGCGGCTTATGGCCTGTCCCCGTCGCAATTCCGCGCCCTCGCGCAGCCTCGGCCGGCGTGAGGGGCCGGGCCGACCACGAGATCGGCGGCCTCCCCCTTACCAGAGGATCAGGCCGACCGACGCGGCCAGGCTCGCCCCCATGACGACATTGAAGATGCGCGCGGCACGCGCACTGCTCAGGCAGCGCTGCATCGAGGCGCCGAATGCGAGCCACAGAAAGCCGCTCGGCAGTGCGGCCGCGACGAAGAGGGCTGCGAAGATCGTCGACTGGAGCAAGGCGCTGCCGACATCGCCTTGAAGGTAAGCCCCTGCGGCGCTGGTGCTGACGAGCCAGGATTTCGGGTTGATCCACTGGAACAAGGCGGCACCCAGGAAGCCGATGGGCTTTCTCTCTGCCCTCGCGGCACTACTGCCTGAAATAGCAATCTTCCAGGCAAGCCAAAGCAGAAATGCCGCCCCAAGCCAGTTGAGCAGCCGCAGAATTGCGGGGTGGCCAAGGACCAGAAATCCAACTCCCATGGCCACGCTGAAAATCAAGAGGCCCATCCCCGCGGCGACGCCGAGCAGGCAGGGAATGCCGCGCACAACCCCGGCAACCGCGCCCGTAGCGGTCAGCATGATGTTGCTTGGCCCCGGTGTCGACGCCGCGACAACGGAGAAGACCAAGAACGCGGCGCTTTGTTCCAATGTCACGAGCCACCGGATGATTGGCGAAGTCCGTCCCCCACGCTATGCAGCTCGATCAGCCGCGTCTTGAACGATTGTGCAAGCGGCACCCGCGCTTCAGGCGCACCCGCGGCCCCGCTTGAATTCCGATGCAGGCCACGGCGAGCGGCGCGTGCATCGCGGCCGCCCCAGCTGCGCAGCCGCGATACGGCGGTCGACGTCGGCCGCGAGCGTCTCGAGCGCCGGTGCAATGGTGACGGGATAGCTCGACGGGCGGAGCTCTTTGAGTGCGGTGGGCAGGCGGGCCAATTCGGCCGCGGCGTGGCGGCGCGCTATGACCGTCATCCGAGGGTAACGCTCAGCCTATGGGTCGTGCCGTCGTCCACCAGCGGGACCCGGATTGGCCGTTGTGGCAAGGCCAGGCCGTCGATGTCGGCTCGGGAGACGCCTCGGCTGACCCCGCGGGGGTTCTCGACGTTGATCTCGTAGCGCGCCGAGCGGAACTGGAACACGATCTCGAAGTGGGTCCATGTTTTCGCAACACACGGATCAAAGAGAAGCTCGTCTCCTCGCAAGCGGAACCCAAGTATCCACTCGAGAGCCGTTCGGTACATCCATGCGGCGGATCCGGTGTACCACGTCCATCCGCCACGCCCGACGTGCGGGGGCTTGCCGTAGACGTCGGCGGCGACGACGTACGGCTCGACCTTGTAGCGCCGAGCCGCGGCCTCAGTCGTCGAGCGATTGATGGGATTGCACATGGAGAACAGCTCAGCGGCCTTGTCGCCATCGCCGAGCATTGCGAAGGCGATGGCGGACCAGAGCGCTGCGTGGGTGTACTGGCCGCCGTTTTCGCGAATGCCCGGGGGATATCCCTTGATATATCCGGGGTCGAGCGATGTCTGATCGAATGGTGGTGTTAAGAGGAGGACCAATCCGTCATCGCGGCGGACGAGATGCTCCTCGACCGCCGCCATGGCGCTGGCTGCCCGGGCCGGATCGGCGCCGCCCGAAATAACGCCCCAGGACTGCGCGATCGAGTCGATGCGGCACTCGCTGCTCGCGGTCGAGCCAAGCGGCGTGCCGTCGTCGAAATATCCGCGCCGGTACCAGCCGCCATCCCACCCTTCACGTTCAATCGCTTCGCGAAGGCCGTCCGCGTGTCGCCGCCAAGCCGCGGCGCGCGCCTGCTCGCCCCGGGCCTCGGCCAACGGTGCGAGTGCGGTGAGCGTCGCATGGAGAAACCAGCCAAGCCATACACTCTCGCCCTTTCCCAATTCTCCGACCCGGTTCATCCCATCGTTCCAATCCCCGGTGCCGATCAGCGGCAGGCCGTGGTCACCGACGGAAAGACTCAGATCAAGTCCTCGCGCGCAATGCTCGAAGAGCGTGGCCTGCTTGTCGGCAATCATCGGCTGAAAGAATGATTCGTGTTCGCCGGGACGAAGCACCGGTCCCTCGAGGAACGGGACCATTTCGTCGAGAACGCGATTGTCGCCGGTCGTCTCCACATAGGCGGCGACAGCGTACGCCAACCAGACCCGGTCATCGGAAACCCGCGTGCGAACTCCCTGGCCCGATTGCGGCAGCCACCAGTGCTGGACATCGCCTTCGCCGAACTGGCGCGACGCCGCGCGCAGCAAGTGCGCTCTCGTCACGGCCGGTTTTGCCACGGCAAGCGCCATTACATCCTGCAGCTGGTCGCGAAAACCGTAAGCGCCGCCCGCTTGGTAGAACGCTGATCGCGCCCAGACGCGACAGGCGAGCGTCTGGTAGAGAAGCCATCGGTTCAGCAAAATATCCAAAGAGCGATCGGGGGTCTTGACCTCGACCGCGCCGAGCACCTCGTCCCAGTGCCGAGTCACCGCTTCCAGCACGGCATTGAGATCGGCGTTGCGGTAGCGGGTGATAAGGGATTGCGCCTCCGCTTTGGTTGCTGCCTCGCCGAGAAAGAAAACGATCTCTGTCGCACCCTGCAACCCCAGCTCAACGTAGGTTTGCAGCGCGCCGCAGGGGTCGAGGCCTGCGCCGGTCCAATTCGACAGCGGCGTCGCAGCGGCGAGTGCCGCGGGACGATCGAGCGTGCCGTTGCGTCCGAGGAACTCCGTGCGATTGCCCGTCCAGCTGTGTTGTCGTCCGGCAATGTCCGCGAACGCGACGTGGGCACCGAACCCGGTGCGCCATGGGTTCCTTGCCAACATCGCTTCGGTCCCGGCGTCGATCTCGGTCACCACAAACGGGGCAGAATGCCCGCGGGATGTCCCGAGCACCCATTCGACATATGCGGTTACCGAAAGCCGCCTCGGCCGTCCCGAGTTGTTTCGGATGGTCAGCCGGGAGATCTTGATCGAATCGTGTAAGGGCACGTATTGCAGAAGCTCAAGCATGATCCCGTGTCCGGCGTGCTCGAACCGACTGTAGCCCTGGCCATGCCTAGCGAGGTAGGGCGCGCCGTCCTCGCGGATCGGCACAGCCGTGGGGCCCCAGACATCGCCGCTGTCGACGTCGCGCACATAGATAACCTCGCCCGGCTGGTCGACGATGGGATCGTTCGACCACGGCGTCAGCTGATTTTCCCGACTATTGACCGACCACGTGTAGCCGCCGCCTTCGGCCGACACCTGGAAGCCGAACGCGGGATTGGCGATGACGTTGATCCAGGGTGCCGGCGTCCATTCACCCTCGCCAAGGATCGTCACATATTCCCGTCCGCCCGCGACGAAGCCGCCCAGGCCATTGAAGAATTCAGGCTTTGGCAAATCGAGGACCGGCTCGGGCGCGCGGTGCCGAGAGGAGCGTCGCGCCGGCGGTTTGGCGGCGGGCCTGGGTTCCTTCAGGCGCTTGACCTGCTCGGCAAGGCTCCCGCGGCGGCTCAAGAGCACCGCTCGCGCCACGGTCTGGAGGGCGATCCGCGCCTCAAGCGTCGCCAAGTCGGCGCGCACGATAAACACCGCGCCGCGCGCGGCCTCGCCGACGGCCGGCGCGCGCGGCTGATGCGATCGGACCACGGCTTCGAGCGCGCTCTGCAAGTCCTGAGCATAAGACGGCGGCCTTTCGTTGAGTATCACGAGATCGACCGCCAGCTGCTTCATCCGCCAGTATTCTTGGGCGCGCAATAACTGGCGAACAATCCCAAGCTCCTCCGTCTCATCGATGCGGACCAGAACGATTCGCAAATCGCCGGAAATCCCGTGCGGCCATAGCACCGACGGCCCGAGCGCGTTTTGTTTGAGCATGTCCGATGACGGCCGCAACGTAGGGTCGGAGTAGAGGACGCGGTTGGCGAGACGTTGGAAGAGATGAGCTTCGTCGGAGGAAATTCCGAGATGCTGCAGCTGCACCTGGGCTTGCGTCCACGACAAAGTGACTGCGCGCTCGAAGGCCGTCGGATCGTGGTGCTTGTCGGCGAGATCGAGCACTTCGCCGCGCGATGGCGCAACCAGCGTCCAAAACGCAATGCGTGCCGTGCCGCCAGGAGGCAGCCGCACGCGGCGGCGCAAGCTGAAAATCGGGTCGAGCACGGTGCCGACCGTGTTGGAAAGCGCCCGGCCGTCGGTCACCGCAATCGCCGTCGGAATGCCGCGACCGCGACCGACAAAGCGAGCGCGGTCGGTCTCGAATTGCAGATCGCCAACGACCTCGCCTTCGACCACCGCGAGATGTGCCGCCCACGCCTCGGGATCGCTTGGCGAGCGCCGCCGGCGCGTGGCCAACAGCGTGCCGACGTCGGCGACGAACTCGGTTTGCACGAACAGCTTGGCGAAGGCCGGATGCGCCAAGTCGGCTGAATGGGGCGCCAATACGAGCTCGGCGTACGATGTGATGTCGATTTCCCGCGGTTGAGCTCCGAGATTCGATATCGACACGCGGCGCACTTCGGCGTCGACTTCCGGTGAAACCGCCACCGATAACGTCGTCGCGATCGTACCATCGTGCCGGACGATCTCGGCGCGATCTTCGGAGAACGTCACGTCGTAACTATCCGGCTCGACGGTGCTCGGCTGGTAGCCGGCCGACCACACGTCGCCCCTCTGTGCGTCTCTCAGGAAAATATAAGATCCCCATGGATCGCAGGTGACGTCTTCGCGCCAGCGTGTCACCGCGAGATCACGCCAGCGGCTATATCCGGAGCCGGCGCTGGTGATCATCACGGCATAATTGAAGTTCGAGAGGAGATGCGTGCGGGGAACGAGGTCGTGCGGCGATTGGAACCGGCGCAGGACCGGTGGGACGAACTCGCGGATATTCGCCGCCGAGCGCGCTTCATCGACCCTCGGCCGAGCGACGGCGACGTCGCGGGGTGGTCGCTCCTGCAGCAGGAGCTCCGTCGCCTGAATCATCGGTTCGGCGTGAAACCGCGTGCACATGGCTCCGTCCTGGAGCGCATTGGCGAGAGCGAGCATGGTCATTCCCTGGTGATGCGCCATGTACGCACGCACGACCGCCACCTTCTCGCCCACGGCAAGCCGCTTCGGCGTGTAGTCGAGCGCCTCGTACCAGCCGAATCGCCCGCGGCCGCCGGCGGCCGCGAGCGCGGAGAAGTTCCGCACCGCGGCTTCCGGATCGACCATGGCCGCAAGCGCCGTCGCGTAGGGCGCGATGACGGCGTTCTCATTGAGGCCGCGCTTGAAGCCTAAGCCCGGAATGCCGAAATTCGAATACTGGTAGGTAAATTCGAGATCGCGCGCGTTGTACGCCGATTCCGACACCCCCCAGGGAATGTCGAGCTCGGCGCCGTATTTTATCTGTCGGCGGACCACGAGGCGCGCCGATTGTTCGAGCAGGCTGCCCGTCGGCGCGCGCATCACCAGCGACGGCATCAGATACTCGAACATCGATCCCGACCATGAGATCAGCGCCGAGCCGCGATCCACCGGCGTGACGGCGCGTCCGAGCTTGAACCAATGCCGAGCCGGCACATCTCCCTTGGCGATGGCGACGAAGCTCGCAAGCCGCGCTTCGGAAGCAAGCAGATCGTAACAGCTGGGATCGAGCGCGCTCTCTCTCACCTGATAGCCGATCGAGAGGAGCTGGCGCGCTGGATCCAAAAGAAAATCGAATTCCATCGACTTGAACATGGTCTCCGCGATATCGCCGAGCCGCTCCAGCCGCTGGCCGAGCGACCCGGCTGCGCGGGCCGAGAGATCGAGGGCCGCCACGAGTGCCGCGGCGCGCGCGCGCGTGCCGTCGCTTCCCTCGACCTGTGTCGCGGACTCCGCCTCGTGGCGCGCCAATGTGCGGATGGCGGCCTCACATCGCGCCGGCAGATCCGCCAAGGACGGCATCGTTACGAAGAGCGGCCCCACCGCGTCGTCCGACGCCGCGGGCGCGACCATGTCGGCATCACCGGCGACGAGAGGCGCCCACGGCAGGAACTGCGCCACATCCTTTCGGTGGCTACGAACGGAGCCACGCAAGGCTTCGGTCCAAGACACGAGGTCCGCGCCGGCGTTGTCGTTTCGCGCTTGGGCCACCCGCCGCGCGAGCTCGCCGGCACGATCGGCATGAAGCGCAAGTTCGGCCAACTGGCCGGCGACCGCCGCCGGCGCCGTGGAAGGGTTTCTCAACGAATTGCTCAAGCAATCGAACGAGTCGCCGAGCTGCTCTCGCGTCGACATTTGCACCCGCCCGTCATCGGGCAACGCAAGCAAGGACTCCCGAGCGAGCTCGAGGGCGTCTTCCAATCCGGCAATCCAATTCGCGCCCAAAGCGGAGCGGCCGATCTCTCGACAGGCACTGAAAAGCGCGATCAGGTGTCCGGCGAGATTTCCGCTATCGACCGAAGAAACGTACTTCGGATCCAGCGGCCGCAGCTCCCGCGTCTCGTACCAGTTGTAGAAATGGCCGCGGAAGCGCTCGAGGCGGCTCATCGTCTCGAGCGTCGCCTCCAGCCGCTCCACCGTCTCGAGTGTGCCGAGCCAACCGAAATCACGGGCGGCGATGATGGATAGGAGATAAAGGCCGATATTGGTCGGCGACGTCCGATGGGCCACCACCGGTTTTGGCGCTTCCTGAAAATTATCGGGCGGAAGCATGTGATCCTCGGGGGTGACGAATGTCTCGAAGAAGCGCCACGTGCGCCGCGCGATCAAGCGCAAGGCTCGCGCATCCGCGAGGGAGATCGGCTTGTGGATCGCCATCGGCGGCGGCAGGCTCGC